>JAZUKL010000075.1:0-19230 GCA_045643245.1 Candidatus Enterocola sp. | reverse complement strand
CAAGGCATTGCCTATAGCAGAACTTGAAAAGAGATTTGCCACAGAAGGTAACTCCAAAGTCAATGCAGCCACAAACTTTGACACCATATTCACAGCCGACGAGTGGAGCGCTATGACCGATAAAGAGAAGCGTGCAGTGCTAATGAACTACCGCATAGCCTACAAAGCGGACACAATGGTTAACTGGTGTCCTAAATTAGGCACCGTACTTGCTAATGATGAGGTTAGTGACGGTCTCTCTGTAAGAGGCGGCTACCCTGTGGAGCAAAAGGTTATGAGCCAATGGTGCTTGCGTGTAAGTGCATACGCCCAACGCCTGCTTGACGGACTTGAAAAGATAGATTGGACAGACTCTCTTAAAGAGACACAGCGTAACTGGATTGGCAGAAGCGAGGGTGCAGAAATGAGGTTCCGCATTGATGGTACAGATGAGTACTTTACCGTATTCACAACAAGAGCAGACACCACATTTGGCGTAACATTTATGGTACTTGCTCCTGAAAGTGAATATGTTGCAAAAGTAACAACTGACAAACAGCGTCAAGAGGTGGAGAAATATCTTGATGCCGTAAAACGCCGTACAGAGCGTGAAAGAATTGCCGACCGTAAGGTTAGCGGTGTATTCTCTGGCTCATACGCTGTAAATCCGTTTACAGGTGATAAGATTCCTGTATATATTTCAGACTATGTACTTGCAGGTTACGGTACAGGTGCCATTATGGCTGTACCTGCCCACGATAGCCGTGACTACGCTTTTGCAAAGCACTTCAACCTGCCTATAATACCGCTTATTGAGGGTTGTGACATTACAAATGAGAGTTACGATGCCAAAGAGGGCGTTATGTGTAATTCAGGATTCCTTAACGGATTACAGGTTAAGGAAGCCATTGCCGCAGCCAAGAAATACATTTCAGAAAAAGGCATAGGAAAGGTTAAAGTGAACTACAGACTTAGAGACGCCATTTTCTCCCGTCAGAGATATTGGGGTGAGCCATTCCCTATCTACTACAAAGATGGTGAGCCGTTCCCTCTTGATGAAAGTGAATTGCCGCTTAAATTGCCTGAAATAGACAGTTATCTGCCTACAGAGACAGGTGAGCCGCCTCTTGGTCATGCCAAAAATTGGAACACTAAGGATGGCTACCCTCTTGAACTTAACACAATGCCTGGTTTTGCAGGTTCAAGTGCATACTATCTGCGTTATATGGACCCTACAAACAATAACGCTTTGGTAAGCAAGGATGCCAACAACTATTGGCGCAATGTGGATTTGTACATCGGTGGTACAGAGCACGCTACAGGTCACTTGATTTACAGCCGATTCTGGAATAAGTTTCTCTTTGATTTGGGTTATATCTGTGAGGATGAGCCGTTTAAGAAGCTTATAAATCAGGGCATGATTCAGGGTAGAAGTAATTTTGTGTATCGTGTTGTGGGCACTAACAAGTTTGTATCGCTTGGGCTTAAAGACCAATATGAAACGCAGCAGATTCATGTAAATGTAAATATCGTTAAGAACGATATTCTTGATACTGAAGCGTTTAAGAATTGGATGCCTGATTTTAAGAATGCAGAATTCATACTTGAAGACGGCAAATATGTGTGCGGTTGGGCTATTGAGAAGATGAGCAAATCAATGTTCAATGTTGTTAACCCCGATGATATTGTTGAGAACTATGGCGCTGACACTCTGCGACTTTATGAGATGTTCCTTGGACCTATTGAGCAGTCAAAACCTTGGGATACAAACGGCATTGACGGTGTACACCGCTTCCTTAAGAAGTTCTGGGGCATGATGTTCAGTGGTGATGAACTTGCCATTAGCGATGCCGAACCTACTGCTGAAGAATTGAAGATTCTGCACCAGACCATTAAGAAAATCACATTTGACATTGAGCATTTCTCTTACAACACATCAGTTTCCGCATTTATGATTTGTATAAATGAACTGAGCCGTCTGAAATGCAACAAACGTGCTGTAATAGAGCCTCTTGTAATTCTTATTGCTCCGTTTGCTCCACATATTGCAGAGGAGATGTACCACTTGTTGGGACATGATACCACTGTTTGTGATGCTACATTCCCTGTTTGCAATGAGAAGTATTTGGTTGAGAACACAGTCAAATACCCTATCTCATTTAACGGCAAGACAAGATTCACTCTTGATTTACCTGCTGACGCGTCAAAAGAGGATATTGAGAAGGCTGTTCTTGCAAATGAGCAGACCGCAAAATTCCTGAACGGAGGCTCCCCTAAAAAAGTCATTGTTGTGCCGGGAAGAATCGTCAATATAGTAATTTAAGTGGACAGTGGACTTAATGAGTGGACAGTGGACAATGAATTATCACTATCAACTGTCAACTTTCAACTGTCAACTTTCAACTTTTAACTAATTAATTGTCCGACAACCTAAAACATATTGTTGTAAACGCTTTTAAGTGGAGCACCGTTGACCGTGTGGCTCAACAGGGTGTGCAATTCATAATTGGAATCATACTTGCACGTCTGCTTGTTCCTGAGGATTACGGTCTTATAGGAATGGTGCTTGTATTTGCACAGATAGCGTATGTTTTGGTGGAAAGTGGCTTGGGGTACGCATTGGTACGCACTCATGATATAGGTGAAGAACACAAGAACACAGTTTTTTACAGCAATCTATGCATTTCAATAGTATTATACGTAATACTGTATTTCTGTTCACCCCTTATTGCTGACTTTTTTAATCAACCGTCTCTTACATCAATTGCAAGAGTTACTTTTCTTGCAATTTTATTTAACGCTCTATATATTGTACCCTATAACCTTTTGGGCAGAGACCTTGATTATAAGACACTTACTAAAATAAATTTTGGAGCCACAACCCTATCAGGTGCTTCCGGTATAGTTATGGCAATATATGGCTATGGAGTGTGGGCATTGGTAGTACAGCAGACATCGTACCACTTTTTCAGAATGATATTGTTCCACATATTCATAAAGTGGAAACCAAAACTGATGTTCTCTTGGAATATACTGAAAAGTTACGCATCGTTTAGTGTTCACATGCTTGGAAGTTCCCTGCTTACAGTACTCTTTAACAATGTCTATACATTCATACTTGGCAAACTGTATCCTGTTAAGGAGGTTGGATTCTATACACAAGGTAACAAGATGAGTGACACCGTAAACTTCACTTTTCTTGCAATTTTAAGCACCACATACAATCTTTTTGCCAAAATACACAATCAGATAGAGAGGGTTGCCCGCATTTTAAGAACAATAAATCAAAAGGTCAGCATAATTACTTTGCCTCTGATTATATTTATGATAATCATTGCAAAACCAATGTTCTTCCTTCTTTTTGGAGCAAAATGGCTTGATGCAGTACCCTATTTCCAAATAATCTGCCTTGCAAATCTGTTTGCACCACTGTATCAGATAAACATTCATGCAATAAACGCTCTTGGATTTTCAAAATCAACTTTCAGAATTGAACTTACAAAAAGAATTCTGATAGTCATATCCATTGTCCTCTGTTTTGTGTTTAATGCAAACATAATGACAATGCTTTATTTCTATGCACTTTCATGCTGGATAGCATTTGCCATGACAACAATCAACATAAAAAAGAGGCTTTCAATATTCTATATTCATCAGTTGTTTGATGTTACAACAGGTTTGTGGATAGCAATAATCATTGGCATAGGCTGTTATTGTTGCAGATTCATAACAGACAATCTTTATGCATTGTTTGGTATTGAATGTGGTGTCGCCATTGCTTTATTTCTACTCTATATACTTATTTTCCAACCAAAACTGGTGCAAGAGACCAAAGATATGTTGCACGGTAATTTTGAGGAGAGAACCTTATGAATATCACTGTTGTGGCATCCGGCATTCCTTCAACCCAATACCCTATTAACGGAATATTTGAGTTTGGACAGGCAAAGGCACTTGCAGCCACAGGTCATAAGGTAACGTTTCTTGCCTTTGATTTCAGACCCATAAACATAAAGAGAAAATATGGTGTCATTAGGCAGACCATTGACGGAATTGAAACCTATACTCTTTCAATTCCAACAGGTGTCTACCGCCGATGCCTATCCTTATTGCAATATTTAGCATTGAAGATGTTCAGAAAGATAGAGGCTGAACAAGGCAGACAGGATATAATTAACGCTCACTTTTACAGCATCGGGGCAATATGTGGGAAAATACCGCTGAAAACATGTGCAAGACTTGTTGTTACAGAGCATAGCAGTAAGTTAAACAAACCTTTGGCTGAAATCAGCCAGTTAGATAGAAGTGTGGCTGTCAAGGCATATAAAAACGCTTCTGCCGTCATTGCCGTTTCACAGACATTAGCAGACAGACTAAAGGAAAACTTTGATATATCTGCCGTTATTATAGGAGATATGGTTGATTATGAGGTGTTTAGCAAAGTTAATTTGGTAAATCACAACGGATTCAACATTTTAAGTGTGGGCAGGCTTATAAAAGGCAAGGGAATGGACAAACTGATTAAGGCTTTTCATTTATTTTCAAAAAGCACACCCGATACCAACCTTACAATTATAGGAAGCGGAGCGGAACAGGAGAACCTGCACACTTTATGTGCCAATTTGGGAATTGCAGACAAAGTGAAATTTATTGGTAGTGCTGACCACTCTGTTATTGCAAAACATCTTTCACAGAGCAATGTATTTGCTCTACTTTCAGAAAGAGAGACCTTTGGAGTATCTTACGCAGAGGCATTGACGGCAGGTGTTGCTGTAATAGCAACCAGATGTGGTGGTCCTGAAGGTTTTATTGACAACACAAACGGAGTTCTTGTAAACCAATACAACTGCATTGACGAAACATCTGAAGCCTTTTCAAAAATCAGTTCAGGTGCCTTGAGTTTCAAAGAAGAGGAAATCAGGAAATCAGCCTTGAATTTTTCTCCGCTTACAATTGCAGAGAAAATTATTTCAACATTTCAGCAAGTCTTGCAGTAAGAGCATTGCGACTATATTGCTTTGCAACCTCAACATTAACCTTTGGTCTTATTGATATTGACTGCTCAATAAATTTTGCTACATTACCGCTCTCTCCAAATGCGAATACACCACTATTTTCATATTTGTATAGTATATTCGCAGCATCTCCATCTGTATATCCTATCATTAGCACAGGATTACCCGAAGCCATATATTCAAATAATTTTCCTGTAATAATTCCCTTGTTTTCCACCTGATTTGGAAGCAATAAAAGCAATAAATCAGAACTGCACATATACTCTATTGCCTCTGAGTGCGGAACGTAGTTGACAGTTGACAGTTGACAGTTGACAGTTGACAGTGATTCCTGCAATTTTGCAGGAATTGCACCGCCTACAAACTGCAAGTGTATTTTGCTCTGAACATCGGGGCTGAGCAGTTTTAGGGCGTTTACAAAAGTATCTGTCTCATACTGCGGAGCAAGAGAACCGATGTAACTAATGGTGAATCGGTGAATCGGTGAATTATGGTGCAAGCCGAATACAGACAAACTTGTTTGTATGTTGAGGCGAAGCCCATAATCACGGCGTAGCCGTAATTGGTGATTTGATGTATCAAAATCAGCCTCATCGTAACCGTTTTCAATAACTCTGATTGGGAGTTCCTTATTGGTTTTGGACTTGAAGTTGCGGAGGCACTCACCACTTACTGTAATTATTTCATCTGCACCCTCCAAAACCTTGCGTTCAAGACTGGCGTTATACCTCTTTGCAAAAGAGGTTTGATACAAATCCTTATTGAAATAGATATCTGTCCAAGGGTCTCTTAAATCTGCTATCCACTTGATATTAGGATATTTACGTTTGAGTTTTAATCCTATAAGTTGAGTGGAATGCGGTGGACTTGTAGTAACTACCGCATCAATATGCTCTGATTCTATAAGTTTGCAAGCCTCCTTAAAGGCATACTTGTTCCACCCTCTTCTTGGGTCAGGCAAAAACAGATTACCCCTAATAAACCTTGAAACCTTCTGCAAAAAGTTAGGTTTCTTTTCATTTGCAAAACCTGTGTGCGGCAACTGACCGCTTGGAGAAATACGTTTATAGAAACTCAAAACTTCTTTTGTTTTTGTCTTTATAACTCTCAGATTTGGAGAGATTTCATCACATAACGATGTATCCACTTGCGGGTAAGAGGCATATTTTTCATCTACGGTAAGCACAATAGGCTCCACCCCATACTCAGGCAAGTATTTTGTGAATTTAAGCCAGCGTTGCACTCCTGCTCCTCCGCTTGGTGGAAAGTAATATGTGATAATCAAGAGGTTCAAGGGTCAAGGGTCAAGGATAAAGGGTTACACATCATACATTTATACACTATATACTTGAGAACCGTCTTTTTTGCCGATTCAGGTTTTACAGACTTTATAAGTTCCATAACTTCAGCATCTTTCTTAATGTCTTTTAGAACTTTACACATTGCCTTAAAGCCATTGAAACGGAGTTCGTTCAGCATTGAGGTGTAAAGTCTGGAGAAAGCACAACTTGACATTTCATTTTTATATTCTTCAAACAATCCCTGCTCTTTCAAAAAAGAGATTACACCATGCACATAGTTATTGAACTTGCAGTATTGCCTATACTCATACCTATTGAATGTATTTGAGTTAGTAGTTCTATGAAAATAGAGTGTCTCGCTTACAAATTCAACCTTTTTTGCAAATGTATATGCCTTAATGTTAAACAGAGAATCCTCGTATGTAAGTTCCCTATTATCAGGAAATAAAATATCATTAGAATTAAGCAGTTCCCTTTTATAAATCTGATTCCAGATTGAATTTGCATTATTAAACCCAATGGTTCCGCATTTTGCCGGTTCACCTTTTATCAGTGCCCTTAAATACGCTTCTCTAAAATCATTGTACCCCGATACAGGGAATCCTGTTGTATATTCAACACCGTTAACGCACTCACCTACATTAGATATGACAATGTCAGCATCGGAGTTTTTGGCGGCATTGTAAAGAGTTTCAAACATTGATGGATGACAATAGTCATCGTGGTCTGAAAACCCTATATACTCCCCTGTTGCAACCTTTAAGCCCTCATTACGTGACAAACCTGTGTTCAGATTTTGATTATTTCGTATAATCTTGATTCTCTTATCTTTATCAGCATACATCTCCGCTATAACATCACTGCCGTCTATAGGGCAATCAAGCACAAGAATAATCTCAATATCCTTAAGTGTCTGGGCAAGCAACGAATCTAAGCAGGCACTTAAAAATATACCTGCATTGTATATGGGAACTATGATGCTTACTTTGGGAGACATTTTAGTGGACAGTGGATAGTGGACAATTAATACGTTATATATTTATAGTGCAAATTTACATATTTTTTAGTACTTTTGCAACTAAATTTATCGATTCACCGACTAACCATTTAACCGATTACACATAAGAATAAATCTACTTATGAGTTTACTTAGATTTGATGCAGTAAAGGAGGCTTTTAATCGTAAAGCCGTACACCCTGAAGTGCCTGAAGGATGCACATCGGAGTATTTTGGGAAGAATGTCTTTGACATTGAAAAAATGAAGAAGTACCTGAACGCAAAGACCGTACAGGCTATTCAGGACAGCATAAACAACGGCACCACCCTTGACCGTAACCTTGCTGATGAAGTGGCGGCAGGTATGATGAAGTGGGCTATTGAGATGGGTGCCACGCACTACACACATTGGTTTCAGCCACTTACGGAAGGCACGGCAGAAAAACACGATTCATTTATTGATTACAACGGGCATAATGTAATTGAGAATTTTTCAGGCAAACTGCTTGTTCAGCAGGAGTCAGACGCGTCAAGTTTCCCTAACGGTGGCATAAGAAACACCTTTGAGGCTCGCGGATATACGGCTTGGGATACCTCAAGCCCTGCATTTGTGGTTGATGACACACTTTGTATCCCTACCATTTTTATTTCATACACAGGTGAATCACTTGATTATAAGACACCTCTCTTGAAATCCATTCAGGCTGTAAATAAGGCCGCCACTGATGTTTGCGGTTATTTTGACAGCAATGTCAAGAGGGTCAACACCTATCTTGGTTGGGAGCAGGAGTATTTCTTAGTGGATGAGAGCCTATATGCCGCCCGTCCTGACCTTATGCTTACAGACCGTACTCTTATGGGACATGAGAGTGCAAAGAACCAACAACTTGAAGACCACTATTTTGGGGCTATTCCGGCACGTGTAACCGCCTTTATGAAGGATGTGGAGACCGAAGGGTATAAATTTGGCATTCCGCTAAAGACACGCCATAATGAGGTGGCTCCAAATCAGTTGGAGTTTGCTCCAATCTTTGGTGAGGCAAACCTTGCCAATGACCAGAACCAGCTTATTATGACGCTTATGAAGAAAATTGCCTCAAAGCATCATTTCCGTGTTCTGCTACACGAGAAGCCTTTTGCAGGTGTCAATGGTTCAGGCAAGCATAACAATTGGTCTCTTGGCACCGATACCGGTATCGGGCTGTTTACACCAGGCAAGAATGAAAAGGAGAATCTACAGTTCATAACATTCCTTGTAAATGTGCTGATGGCTGTTTATAAGAACAACGCCCTACTTAAGGCTTCTGTAATGACCGCTCAGAATGAGCATCGTTTGGGGGCACATGAGGCACCACCTGCCATTATTTCTGTTTTTCTTGGCAGTCAGATTTCTCAAATTCTTGATAATTTGGTTGATGACACCACAAGTGATGAGATTACGCTAAAAGACAAACGCCACATCTGCCTTGGCATTGCAAATGTGCCTGAGGTTCTGCTTGACAATACTGACCGAAACCGTACATCACCGTTTGCCTTTACAGGCAACCGTTTTGAGTTCCGTGCAGTTGGTTCTTCTGCAAACTGTGCAAGTGCCATAATAGCCCTTAACTCTGTGGTTGCCGCACAACTTACTGAATTTAAGGCATCGGTTGATAATCTTATTGCTCAAGGAAAGAACAAGGAGGCTGCAATTCTTGAAATTGTAAAGCGATATATTAAGGAATCCAAGCCTATCCGTTTTGACGGTAACGGTTACGGCGATGCATGGAAAGAGGAGGCAAAGAAGCGTGGTCTTGACTGTAACGGAAGCACTCCTGAGGTTATCGATGCCTACACATCTGAGCAGAGTCTGAAGATTTTTGAGGATATGCACATTTTCTCAAAAAAGGAAGTTCAGGCTCGTAATGAGGTTAAATGGGAGGTTTATTCAAAGAAAATCCAAATAGAGTCTCGTGTACTGTGCGATATGGCTATGAACCACATAATTCCTGTAGCATCTCAGTATCAATCACTTCTGCTTGAAAAGGTTGCAAGAATGAAATTGGTGTTCCCCGCTGATGAAGCGGCAAAACTATCTGAGCAGGATTTGGACCTTATTAAGAACATTGCCGCCCACATACAACTTATTAAGCGTGAGAGTGATGCAATGACAGAGGCTCGCAAGGTTGCCAACGGGCTTACTGACGGCAGAACTAAGGCAATAGCATATCATAATACGGTTCTACCCTATCTTAACTCTATACGTAATGCTATTGATGCTTTGGAGTTAGTGGTTGATGACAGTATGTGGAGTCTGCCTAAATACAGGGAGTTGCTGTTTATAAGATAATTCCGTGATACCACATAACTAAGGCAAACGCTTTCCATCTCTCTCTCCAAAATTTAGAGGAGATATAATCCTGGGCGGCGCCTTTCTTCCCTGCCAACATATCAAATGTACCGTCATTTAATGTGCTGTTTATCAACTCAGACCATTCAGGTTGTTCCATCCAATGTTTGAGAGGGGAATAAAAGCCTATTTTTTTGCGACTGACAATATCTTGTGGCAATACACGTGAAGCCGCGTTTCTTAATACCATCTTATTGGAGGTATCTGATAAATTACACCCGATAGGCATCCTCATACACAACTCAACAATCGCCCTATCTGTATATGGATAGTGAACTTCAATGCCAAATGCCCTCATACCAGCCTCCAGACTTGGGAAAAAATCATCTCCCAATAATTCCTTAATGTCAGTACATTGCAGTTTGATTATATCTTCCGTAGTAAGACCCTTGACCTCATAACGGCGGTATCCTACCAGCATTTCATCAGCCGATTCTCCTGAACAAATTGCATCACAATATTTTGCGGCTTTTTTAAGCAACAAATATGTAAATGTATATGAAGGGTCTGCCGTAGGCTGCTCCCTTGATATCTGAGATTCTTTTACGGCAGAGAAGAACTCGTTAGCGGAAAATGGAATCTGTATATTTGGAACTGACAGATAGTCAGCCGTTTGTTTTGCTTTTTCACTCTCATCATCAGGATTATTGAATACTGCGGTAATAGTTTTATCAGCAGGCAAAGTAGCGGCAATATAGGTACTGTCTATGCCTGATGAGAGAAGACAGTTTTTGCACTTCTCCGCTTTAATAGCGGCATTTGTTATATTGTAGAACTCATTTTCCCATTGGGTTTGAGATATACTGTTATCTCTCTCAAATGAAGGATTAAAATATCTTACGCACTCTGTTATGCCATTGTGATAATGAAGATATGAGCCCGAATCCAACTTATACACGCCTTCAAATATTGTCTTCCTCCCATAAATGTAACCTTTTTCCAAATATTCCGCAACCGCGTTCCTACATACTTTAATATCTTTACCTGTAAGTTTTAAGAGATTGAGGATTGATGTGCCGCATAGTGGTACGTTATCTTCTGAAAAAGTGTAGAACAACTGTCTGGTGCCAAGCATATCCCTTGCGGCAAAAATCTCATTTGTAGCATTGTCTGTCATCCAGAAACTGAATGAGCCGTTAAGTTTATTGACCATCTGCACTCCATACATATCCCATAAGGCTGACAATTCCACTTCCGGCTTTGTCATACCCTTAAAATACCCGTTTATACCTACAACATGCATAATTAATTCCTAATTTTCCAAAGACTGATTTCCTTATCTATTCTGCAAGATTCAGAGTAGCAAGGCAACCAAATAACCTCACTCTCATGTTTTATCAGTTCATTCATAAGGGTGTCAAAATCATGAATTACGCAAACATCTGATTCTGTAAAGCCACTCCTATACAAATGTTCTTCCCATACCTCAGCACAAGTTCCCGTAACATATATTTTTTCTATAAACTTGCTCTCTCTTAGTTTTTTCAGATTCACTTTTGCAACCCATGCGGTATCCATATCGTCAGGAATCTCCGCAGCCTGTGCTATCACTAACCTGACTGTTTCTGTTACTGTGGATATATACTCTATAGTAGCGTCAAACGATGCCACATTCTTAACCATAATAGTACGCATAGGAACTCCGCCTATTTTCATAGTCTCCATTCTGGACGGACATGGCTGCACGTTTTCTAACAACGATGCATATCTGACTGCATCTTTCTTATACACACTGCAAGCACACAGTGCCGCCATTGCATTATAAACATTATAACTACCTGGGAATGATAGTTTCACATCAAACCAAAAATTTTCAGACTCCTTTCCAAAGAGCATTGCTGTGTTGTTGCATTTTTCGGCTAATGTCATAGTTAATTCATCATCAGCATTCAAGCATAAAACGCTGTCTGGTGTAGTTGCAATGGCTGTGGCTATGCGGTCTCTTACATACTCAACAGATGGGAACCGGCTTACTTGGTCTTCTGAAATGTTTGTAACTACAATTACATCTGGTTTTATTGATTTGAAAAGAACAGGCGTGTAATCCTCATCACACTCTATAACGGCATATTTCCACTTGGGGTCACCGTTTTTAATAAAATTCCAAACCACGCTTTGAGGCAGATTGACACCTGTTATTGATTTCATTACAGCATCGGGGTACCAATGCTCCAAAATTGAAAGTATAAAATGTGTGGTTGTGGTTTTGCCGTTTGTACCTGTAACACATATACATTTCACATCAGATGTAAGAACTGATAAGATATCGGGGCATAATTTCAACGCAATAAAGCCGGGTAACGCCTCACCGTTTTTACCCAATAATTTCAGTACCCGATTGGTTAACTTAGCCAAACGGATAGCGATTTTATGTCTTATCTTAAGCTTTTTATTCAATTTGTATCTTCCTATATAATGGGTCCCGCATTATATACAACAATGCTAACGCCTGCTCTTCTGTCAGTTCTTCCGCCGTAGTGTTAAAGTGATATTCAGCGGCACTCTCAATACCATATACACCGTCACCTAATTCTATTATATTTTTATACACCTCAAAAATTCTGTCCTTTCCCCAAATCAGTTCAATAAGAACCGTAAAATATGCCTCATACGCCTTTCTTGTATATGTCCTTGAGAAAGTGCAGAATACATTTTTAGCGGTCTGTTGTGAAATGGTGCTGCCACCACCAGCCAAATAGCCTACTCGCTTATTCTCCTTATAGTTTCTCTTAATTTCATCAAAGTTAAATCCGTGATGTGTGTAGAAAGTACTGTCCTCTCTCTCAAGCAACACATTTGTAAAATTGACCGATGACTTTTCAAGCGGCACCCATTTTTGTTTTATACTGTACTCCTTACCCAACACCAATGCCTCCACATAACGGATATACATAATTGGTGTCCTGCGCACAGGCACAAAACGCAGTATTATAACTTCAAGCAGAGACAGCGATACAAACGCTATTATTATGACGAGCGATATTTTATAAAGTTTATTCAACATAATTTTCTCTAATGAATTTAACAAGTGCAACTGTATCTATTCTGTTTTGAATCGGGGTTATATTGTAATCATATATATTAAAAAGACTATCCTTCTTAGCTATATGTATCTTTCTGACTGTATCGGTAACAATATATACATTCTCAGGTGGAAGAATCCATTGGGCGGCTGTATCAATAAGACCATATAGGGAGTCATCGCCTGCAACTATCAAGGCACCGCCTCTAAAAGTCATTTCCACTTCATTTCTATAGTGTATATGTGATGATGGCACTACAGAACCATCTCTCCTGAATATTGTAATACTGTCTCCTATAGACATCACACCTCTGTCACCCAAAAACGCCCAAGCCTTATCACCTGATATGTCTGTAAGCAGTTCACCTGTGTTTATATTGAAATATGCACGCTTATTATACTTTGCCAATATAGCCAGCGTGTCAAAATCTTCAACGTATATCCAATCTATAGAGTCAATCTTGACTTCTCCTGTACTTATATCATACAAAAAATTTAACGAATCACGTTTATAATACATATTGCCTGACCCTATGTGCGTTCCATATCTGTCAAGTGCTATTCTCTTACTTGAAAGTTGTATTGTTCCCACTATATCAATGGCAAAAAACACAACCATAGTGGCGGCGATAAATATTACTATATACTTTTTTATCATTACTTTATCCCCCTTTTATTTAGTTGTCGTTGATACCTACGTGCATTATTTGAATGTTCCTTAAATGTGGTGGCATAATCATGGACACCTGAAAAGTCTGACTTGGCACACATATAATAATAGTTATGATGCTCATAGTTAAGCACCGCATCTATTGCGTTTTCAGATGGTATGCGGATAGGGCCTGGAGGCATTCCCGAATACTTATACGTGTTATACGGCGAGTCTATCTCCAAATGAGCCTTCAACACCCTTTTAATGGAGAAATCACCCCACGCATAACGCACTGTAGGACAAGATTGTAGAGGCATTCTTTTTCTCAATCTGTTTATATATACCCCAGCCACCATACGGCGGTCATCGTAGTCATTTGTCTCCTCTTCCACTATTGACGCTAAAATTGTAACCTGTGTAGGGGTCAAGCCTATTTCATTACACTTTGCACGGCGTTCATCGTTCCAAAACTCATTATACTCATCATACACTATGTTTACAATTTCACTTGCGTCAGCACACCAATTCACATCTCTTTTGAATCTTACAAACATTGCCAACGAAGATTCCCGTGTAACTCCAAATTTATGTAATGTTGTGTCTGCTATAAACGCTTGATACAACGATGCCGAATCTGCCGCAACCTGACGGCTCAGATTTCTTGCCACCCAACGTGTGTATCGGGTCATTTTTATCTCTACAGGCACTTTGTTTGAGAGTCCGTAAGCCAATCTGTTTATAAATGAACGGTTAGAAATGTTTGGCTCCAAAGAATAAAAACCACACTGAGGCTCCTTATTCTTTGCAAAGAGTTTTAACGCATGATTGAACTCAATTTCATTTTTTATCAGCGTCTTCTCAGTCAACTTTTGCCTTACATCATTCCATGTATCGCCGTTCACTACATAAAAGTTAATATATTTGCCGCCTTCCACATTAATATTAGGTTTCCATAGCATACTATATGCCACCACCACTACCGCAGCAACAAATACAACCGATAAAAATATGATTATAAAATGTTTTTCCTTATTTGGTTTATTTTTTTTCATTGAAAATTTTAATATGTCAAACCAAATGACTAACTTTGCACTCGCAAAATTAAGAAAAGTTTTGCATATTTCAACGCAAACCCACAAAAAAAAGGAAGGATGGGTGAGTGGCTGAAACCACCAGTTTGCTAAACTGACGTACGGGTTTCCGTACCGGGGGTTCGAATCCCCCTCCTTCCGCCAAAGAACTTATTATCAGTAGAACGCAATAGCGTTCTACTTTTTTATTGTCTGTTTCCGTCAGAAGCTTGCTTATGAAAGGGAACGGACAATAAAAATAATAGTAGGCAAAGCCTACTGATAATAAGTTCTTTGGAACGGTGCCTCTGGCACAGAAGTGGGGATCACGGAGCATCTTTAGATGCGAGTAATCCCCTACCTCTATTCGGGGGATAGTTTACTATCACAAGGCTGAAGTATAAACAAAATAAGTGTTGAGGCGTAGCTGAAACACTCTTTTGGGTTGTAAGGAACCCCGCTGGAAGGGAGGGGATGTGCGTAGCATAGCGGAGCACAATTCCCCTTGACATCGGTGCCTCTGGCACAGAAGTGGGGATCACGGAGCGAAGCGACGTAATCCCCCTTCAAGGAACATCGCTGGAAGAGAGGGGTTCTCAAGCAAACACTTTATTGTAACAAAGCTGGAGTAATGACAAGACCTGTATTTTCAAACACGACAGTATCATGTCTTATTATAAATGTAGTTGGCAAATTTGGAGACAATTTTGAAAGTCTTGCAGCATCAACATTGTAAATTGAAAACTGAGGTTTGAATAACTCTCTGAAAACAAACTCCTTATCAGGCTCATCTTTTGCCAATCCTATCACCCTGTCAACATAACCCATAGACTGGTATTGTTCCACATTCCCTATAGAATTAAGGCAGAACGGACAAGTATATGAGAATGCAAAGACCATATATGTGGAATCAGGAGACAATGACACATATTCAGGCAAAAGCGTTTCTGACACCATTACGGTCTGTATTTCATCATTTTCTGATGGCTGTGCCGCCATCTGTAAAACTTTTGCATTTCTGAACGAGAAACCGCACATAAAGGAGGACACCCACAAAATAACAGACATATAACACACCAATGATGTACTCAACTCATTTTGCTTATCTGTATAAATATACGCAATGACAATCATTGCAAGAATTACAGCATTTCTAATATAACTTAACAAAGGATTTGTGTTTAACGATGACATCTGTCCAAAACAACCGCAATCATAAATATCAAAAAACAACAAGCCTATCGAGTAAATAACGGTGAAACAAATAATTGCAATAAAACCAATTATTTGTGCCACCTTTGTCTTAATTTGAAAAACAAACAACATTCCCAACAATATCTCACCCAGTATGATGAGCGGAGAAGCAAAACCTAACCACTCTGCTCCGTATCTACCTATCAAGTCAGCAAACGCAGACGCATCAATTGCTTTTGAAAAACCGGACAAAAGAAAAACTGTCCCAATAATAATATTGAGAATCCTGGCTATTTTACACATGGTGCATTATAAATAAAAAAGGGTTCCCAAATTACTTTGAGAACCCTAAATTAAAGTAAAGATTAGTCTATCTGCTCGCAAGTAACCTTAATTTTTGCATCCTCCCATCCTTCTTCTTTCAACATTTTCTTATAATATTTTGCATAAGCTTCTCCAAATTGAGGGCAACTGGATGCTGCCAAATCATTATCTTCAAGAATAGTTCTCATTTGTGATTTAGAAATTGTACCACTATCCTCTATGTCTCCTTTTACTGTACAATAGCAAGAAGATGGCAATTTAGAAACATCACCATTCTTAGAACAAGAAACCAAAAGTGAACCCATAGCAAGTACGCAAAGAGCACTTACAAAAATAACTGTTTTTTTCATTTTTAATAAATTAATTAAAATTTGTTAAGCCTACTCACTTATCGGCATTTCGGCATACTCCACTATCTTTTTAACTCGTGCAAAGTTACGACATTATTCTAATATCAAACTTACTTCATCCACTCTATAATAAATAGTAAAAACACTCCATAATGGATTATATAACTATTCTACACCAAATCTTGAAAGAAGTTATGCTCTAAAATGACAGAGATTCTCCATAACAGAGATATATCAATTGATTGTTTCCTAAGAATTTTATGAAGATTATTTGTAGTACAAGGAATTTGAGAAGCAAGCCACACAACACTTCTTCCCTGTCTTTTAAGTTCAAGGTGAACAAGGTTTCCTACATGATAATTGAATTTGCCTTCCATAATATTTTTCACAAATTCAAATTTATGCAATTATTTATAAATTGCAAAATGCTATTAAGTTCAAACAGAAAAAAACATCTGTGTCGCTGGCACAGAAGTGGGGATTACTCCCCCTTCTCCGCAGATGTGTAATATTGTTGTTTAAGTGCGTTAATCTGCCTCTTGGCGTTATTTATGCGGCTACCAAACACACAACTTGCTATAATTCTGAAAATTGCATCAACAATTAAAGCGTATCCCGCTACAATCATAACAGTGCCAAAATTGCCAATGATGACAACTGCACCTATTGCAAGCACTAACAAACTCATAATCAATAGCAGAAACCAATTGCTAAGACTAAACTTGGCGCATTCAATACTACCAACAAACATATATGCGCCATCAGCAATAATCAGCATTCCTATGATGAACGTGAGCATACTCTCCGCTACTTCGGGGTTTGCCAAAAACAAAATACCGGCAAAAAGCAAAAGAATGCCGAACAACAGTGAGAAACCACCGAACATAATGCTACGGGCAAAGCAGGCAGCCATTGCAACTACACCGGCGGAGATGAGGAAAATACCTGTGACAAGGCAGACTGCGTGACCTGAAAGCTCAGGTGTAAGCACAAACATAACACCAAGTCCTAATAGCATAATTGAGTAGGCTATTTGTTCAACTAGTGCGTAGCGGACCTGTTTCTTCAACTCTTTTCCAAGGGAGATACCTTCTTGACTTTGATTCTGTTTCATATTGTTATTTATGTTATTACTTTTGCAAATTTACTACTAATTACATTTATTTGCAAAATTTTGAAAAAAAAAGTATCTTTGCAAAATAGACAATAACAAATCAAATATATTTATTATGAAAAAATCACTATTTTCCATTGCTACTCTGCTGATTACAGTATCGGCGTTAGCGCAAATCACCACTAATCCAGCCAAAATTGAAGAAGGCTATACAGGTAACGTAACCATTACATTCAACCCTACCGGCACAGGTATGGCAGGTCAAGAAACATGTTATGCACATATTGGCGTATCTACGGCAGAAACAGGTGCATGGCAGTGCGACCCTAAATGGGGAGACAATTCCGAAAAATACAAAATGACCAAATCAGGCTCAAACTGGGTGCTTAATTTGGGTAATATGTATGACTACTTTAGTTGTGCAACTGCCAAAGGCAAGACATTCACCGCAATTAATGTAGTGTTTCGAACAGAAAGTATTGAAGAGGGAAAAGTAAAGCAAACAGGTGACTTAATCATAACAATTTATCCAAAGGGTTTTGTAGAGCAAGAGCCAACCACCAAAACCCGCCCGTCCGGTATAGATGAAGGTATATATTATAATGGTAATAAGGTTACGGTGAGCCTTTATACAGCCGACAAGAGCGGCAACCCCGCACAAAATGTATATCTGTTAGGAGATTTCAACAGTTGGACATACTCTAATGATTACCACTGCTACAAAGATGGTGCATACTATTGGTTTGAGTTTACCAACTTGCAAGCAGGCAAGGAGTACGCTTTCCAATATGCTGTAAAACGCGGTGGCAACTACTTCCAAGTAGCAGACCCCTACTCTCAAAAAGTTCTCCACCCCGATGACCAATGGGAACCTAAGACATTAGACCCTTCAATACCTAAGTATCCTGCGGCAGGTGACGGTTATGTAACACTGCTTCAACCAGGTAAGGCGGCATATAATTGGAGCGACGCCACTAAAAACTTTAAACGCCCCAATAAGGATAACTTGGTAATTTATGAGTTATGGGTATATAACTTTGCTCCTGAACGCAGTTATAGGTCTGTAACACAAAGACTTGACTATCTACAGAATTTGGGTGTGAACGCACTTGAACTTATGCCTGTAAGTGAGTTTGAGGGCAACATTAGTTGGGGATACAACCCTACCTGCTACTTTGCCGCAGATAAGACATACGGTAAGGAGAATGACCTTAAGGAACTTATTGACGAGTGCCACAAACGCGGTATAGCCGTAATAATAGATATGGTGTTCAACCACGCAACAGGTTTAAGTCCGCTTGAAAAATTATATACAAGTTTAGCTACCAATCCTTATTTCAATATATCATGCCCTCACGAAGGTGGTGTTTTTGAGGATTTCAACCACGATTTTACAGGCACACAGAAGTATTTTAAGAATGTATTGCAATATTGGCTGAAAGAGTACAAGGTTGACGGATTCCGTATGGACCTTGCACACGGTTTCTGCGGACCTAACTGCACAAAACGTAAAAGCAATATTCAAGGCTACTATAATGCTATAAAAAGTGTCTCTAATGATGCCTACTTTATTCTTGAGTATTGGGAGAGCGACAGAACCTCTTATCCAAATCTTGGCATTGGTGTGTGGGAAAATACAAACAATGCCTATATGCAGACCGCTATGGGTTGGTTGCATGAAGGAGACTCTTTCTCAGAGGCAAACTATGACGGCAGAATATCCTACTGCTCAAGCCACGATGAACAACGTCCGTTCTGGAAAGCAAAGAAATATGGCAACGGCGATTTAAAGACATCTGAAGCAAGCCGCACGGCACGTACAC
>JAZUKL010000074.1:0-15764 GCA_045643245.1 Candidatus Enterocola sp. | reverse complement strand
TGGTGTGGCGGGTTTTGCTGTAACATTTGCCACGATGGTTCTTGTAGCAGAAACCTCGCAATCATTAGTGATTGTAGCGGAAACTGTACCAGATGTGGCACTTGCTGTTACAACCACCTTTTTTGTACCCTCGCCTGATGTAATTGTCCATCTTGTTGGGAATGACCAAGTGTAAGTGGTTACATCGTAGTCTGATGTTATCTTAAATGTTATCTCCTGACCCTCACAGAAGTTTATTGTCTCACCCTCTGTTGTGCTCTCATCATTAACCTTGAGGTTCTTGGCGGTGATGGTCGGGTCTTTAACTGTTATATCACTGAGTGTGAATGGATTACCCACACAACCCTCCTTAGTAGGTGTTACTGTTATTGAACCATTACCTGCGGCACCAACAGTAATGGTGGCGGTGGCGGTTGTACCGCTTGCCGCTGTAAATACTGTACCGTCAACGTCCCAAACAAATGTTGAACCTGCCGTGGCAATGGCTGTAGCGGTTATTGTACCAGCGTTGCCGCATATAGATGCAGGAACCTCTATGTCTGTTACTACAGGCTTAATACAACCTGATGTGCTGAATGACCTGATTTCCTCAGAATAAGAAGTGCCTATAGCGTTTGTGGCGTATGCTCTATAATATATGGTGGTTTGAGGGGTGAACTCAACGTTTTCTGCCTTAAAACTACCATCTTCAAAACCAACTGCTATTGGTGTTGTAGTTGCATCAGGTGTTGTAGATTGTGCTATAGTTCCACCAGATGGGGCATCACCAGTGATTTCACTTTGGGTTGTACTCCAAATAAAACCATAGTCTGTTACATCCTGACAACCTGTATATTTAATGTAACCGTACAGAGTGCCTATCTCACCGCTTACATCTGGTGCGTCTGCAATAAGTACTGTTGGGGCGTCACCGGAGGCAGCAACTGTTAAAGTTGTGGTGGTACCTTTACAAGTAATATGACCATCATAGAATACTGGTATAATTGTCCAAGTACCCTCTGCCAACCCAGATGTTTGAAGATTACTACTTGAAACACTTAATTCTGTAAAGGTTGTATTATCTGTAGTTGCATAATATTTTATCTGTGATGTTAACCCAAGTATGCCATTTGATTTAGAACTTTCAGTTATTGCAACATTACTTCCTGCTGAAATGGAAGAACTTGCAAGAGTAACTGAAGCGGTAAGTGCAGTAGAATTTGTTACTTGACAATTTGCATCATCAGTGTTATAATACGCACCACCTTGAACTGGTGTTCCACTTATTGGATGTCCAGCATAACTCAATGACTTATCATGTGTTACGTTATAACCCGTTGTTGCCGGAGCAACTGCAACCCCATATCTTTTGCTATCATGTTCGACCACCTTAGGTGCAGTGGAAACTACAGAACTATTTTTAGAAAGATAAAAAGTTTCTTGACCCCAACTTGCATATTCTCCTATATAGAACATAATCTTAGAACCTGCTAATACTGATGGCAGTTGGCATGGAGTAAAATCAACATCACTCCAAGTACCAGAAATATTTGTGCCAGATGCTTTTGACGGCACAAACATAAATTTGGATGGTTTGGAAGTTACATCGCTACTGTAATTACCAGAACGTTTTGATGCAATATCATCTCCTGCACCGCTACCCTCCGTGTAACCGCAATTAGAATCAGCAAAAAAGAACTCGTATGTATTATCCCATGTTGATACAGCAGAAACAATACCATCACAATCTGTTGCTGACATCTCTATAGCCTGAGACCAATCACTTCTTCCAATTATAAAATATACTTTGCTCCAATTGGTGACATTATTATCAAAATAATAAGTACCCTTAGAGTCAAAATTGGCTCTCGCCTCTTGAGTACTATAACCAAGAGCAATAAATAGCATCACCGCTGGCAATAGCCAACTTAGCCTCTGTCTTAAGTTTTTTAGTAATTTTTGTTTTTTCATAATTTTTGATATTTAATTTTATTTTTTGTTTCCTATATATATTATATGTGTTATTCTTCTCTTTTTTAATCCTAAATCCGCCCTGCGGATTTAGAGATTGGTTTGTTACAAAGTTTTGTTTCTCAAAACTTTGTGAGATTTCGTCACTCGAAGGCAAAATCAGGTGAACCTGATTTTAAAGTTTTTTATTGCATACAATCCAAAATAAATTCTGTCTTGCATTCCATAAAAAACTTTTAAAACTGCTCCGCAGTTTTTGCCCTTCTCGCTAGAAATGTTAAATTTTGTTAAATTTTGTTAATCGACCACATTTTTGTAGCGTATAAGGCTACATTTTGCATCGCTGTTGATTTTTGGGTGTAACGCACCTTTTTTATAAACAACTGCAAATGAAGTGCTTACAGCAAAACACCTCTTCTTTACACTATAAATCGTGTGCAATATACAAATTTTTTATTTAGTCAACAAATTTGTAGCGGGTTTGGCAACAAATATCCCCATCACTTTATGCGGTGGTGGGGAGGATTTCTCTTTCTGCTATTTATACCCTATTTTTCGTCTGGGTTCAGGTAACGGCACCTCGTACCCTGACGGGTACTCGGTGAAGATACTCACGTTCGTAAAAACAAAATGCCGATTGTTTCTGATGACAAATATCATCAGAGGGTATTAGTTTGTATGTTTACTTTAACTTAATATGGCTATGAACAAGAAAATCAAGATTTACAACATTAGAAACAAGCGTGTAGTTTTAGACCGAGACCTTGCAATAGCGTTTGGGGTTGAGACCAAACGTATGAACGAACAAATCAAAAGGAACAAAGAGAAGTTCCTTTTAGATTCAGTGTTTCAACTGACAAAAGAAGAGTGGCAAAACCTGTCAAATTCAAGTTTGATGTCGCATTTTGCGACATCAAACAACACTGGCAGAGGTGGTGTAAGGAAGCTCCCTTTTGCCTTTACAGAGGCAGGGGTTCAGGTACTGAAAACTCTCATGAAAAGCAGCGTGGAAATTGAGTTTGAAGAGGAGTCACCGCTACCTGCTATTTATGAAGAATCGTGGAATGAAGGTACTGTAGTGCTGTATTCAGCAGAAAATTTATCTGAAAGTTTGGAGGTGAAAGTTACAGAAGACAATGTTTGGCTTAATAGAAATCAGATAGCAATTTTGTTTGGCAGAGACATTAAAACCATAAGCAAACACATCAATAATGCAATGATGGAAGAGTTGCAAAACACCCCAACTGTCGCAAATTTTGCGACAGTTCAAACTGAAGGTGGAAGAGATGTTTTGAGATACATTGAATACTATAATCTTGATATGGTTTTATCTGTTGGGTATCGTGTTAAATCACCTAATGGTGTTGCCTTCAGACGTTGGGCTAACAAGGTGTTAAAGGATAATATTCTGCATCAGAATTATTTGGAAAAAAGAGTAGAAAGGCTTGAAATAAGAGTAAGTAAAACAGAAGAACATCTGGATATGGTAATAAAGAACGCTCTTCCTCCCATAGAGCAAATATTTATGCAAGGTCAGTTCTTTGATGCTTATAAACTGTTTTCTGATTTAATAGGCAGTGCTAAGCGGAGAGTGATTATTATAGATAATTATATAGATGCCTCAGTTCTTAAACTGCTTTCAAAGCGTGCTGAGGGTGTAACAGGAATCATTTACACCAGTGAAAAGTGCTACCGCAATGAAACGTTTAACCTTGACTTGCAAAGGTTCAACTCTCAATATCCCTCTGTTGAGGTATACCCTATGAGTAAGGTTCATGACAGGTTTATGATAATAGATGATACACTGTACTCATCGGGTGGTTCATTTAAGGATGCAGGCAAGAAACTGTTTTCTTTTGAAAAGATGCAAGAGAATCCAAAAGTGGTGTTAAACATAATAAGAAACGAATAGCGGGGTTGGCAACAAAACCTCCTCATCACTTGTGCGATGGTGGGGAGTTTACGTGCTCCACCCTAACTTGAAGTCGAAATCACTTGTTGATTTCTGATGGTTATTATTTTATACCCTATATAGTATAATATTGACATACATAAAATATTTTATACCCTAAATGTTATAATATTAATATTTTTTCATATATTTGCACCCTAAAGGGATTATTTATGAACGCATTTTCATCGGTTGTAAAAGATTTACGCAAGCAGTACAAACTAACACAGACAGAGTTAGCGTATAAATCAGGAGTAGGTTTAAGGTTTGTCAGAGAACTGGAACAAGGCAAAGAGACACTAAGAATTGACAAAATAAACCAAGTGCTAACGCTATTTGGTATGGAAGTTGGAGCCGTTTCACAAAAAGATAGAAACAAATGAAAGCAGGAGCAGTATATATTGAAAACACATTGGTTGGTCAAATCAGAGAAGAGATAACAGGATACAGTTTTACCTACGATGCCAACTACCTAAAGTCAGACAATGCGGAGCCAATAAGCCTTACCCTGCCGCTGACCACAGAGCCATACTATAGCAAGGTAATGATTCCTTTCTTTGACGGACTTATTCCTGAAGGATGGTTACTTGACATAGCAGAACGGAATTGGAAAATAAATCAGAGAGACAGAATGTCTTTACTATTGGCTTGTTGCAAAGATTGCATCGGGAGAGTAAGTATTATACCCATAAACATTGAATGACTATGAGCAAATGCCTTTATTGTTATAAGGAATTAAAAGAAGGAGAAAAAGATTTCCACGCAAAATGTGCAATGAAAATATTTGGGCAGTCCACTGCCCCAAACCTTCCGTATAACAGGACTAACCTTGAGCAACTTGCCAAAATAGTAATAAACAGCAGAACCACAGTCACTGGTGTTCAAGAAAAACTTTCGCTTGATTTAGACAAGACAGCATCGGGAGATCCAAGCAGACTGACAATAGTTGGAGCATTAGGCAGATACATACTCAAACCACAAACGGAAAGGTTCAAGAACCTACCAGAAACAGAAGATGTTGTAATGCACTTAGCTGACGATGCACACATACGCACTGTACCGCACTGCCTTATAAGATTTGACGATGGAGAATTATGCTACCTGACAAAGCGAATAGACCGCACAACTGACGGCAAAAAACTATATATGGAAGACTTCTGTCAACTCTCAGAGCAACTTACTGAGCAGAAATACCAAAGCAGTTATGAGCATATAGCCGCACTTATTAAGCAATATTCTGAAAGCCCGATGCTTGATTTAGTTAATTTTTGGGAGCAGGTACTATTTGCATGGATAGTTGGCAACGCCGATATGCATCTAAAGAACTTTTCATTATACCGTCCACAGAACGGCAAATACCAACTTTCACCCACCTATGACCAAGTGTCAACAGCGTTAGTTATGCCAGAGGACACAGAAGAACTTGCATTATACCTAAACGGATTTAAACGCAATCTATTGAGAACTGATTTTGAGCAAGTTATGGAAAGTACAGGACTTGACACAAAAGTGATAGGAAGGTTAATTGAAAAACTTATTTCATCAGAAACACTTTGGAAGCAGACAATCAGCAATTCATTCCTGCCAGACTCAATGCAAGAGACCCTCATCCAAATAATCTCCCAAAGAATTGCACGCCTAAAACAAAACTAACCTCCCCCCTCACTTTGTGCGGCGACTGGGAGAGAAACAGTTACTTCCTGTTAAACTTGTGTTTTACTTTCAGTATTGCAAGGTCTAGTTCTACCTCTGTCTCTGTGGAATCAACCTTGAGGTTATCTCCTATCAGGTTTGAGAGAATGGTGTTGGTCTTGCTCATCATAGATTGACGCTTCTCCTTATCATCGGTGGACATTACTGCCTGTATGTTACGGGTAAACCCACGTAGATTTGCAAACGCCTCTATTATTGACAAGGTGGTCTTGGTGGCTCTTGGGCTTTTTAGTATAGTTGCAAGCATATAGAGACCTTTCTCTGTAAAAGCGGTAGGGTTAACCCTAGTTTTAGATAATTTTGCGGTAAAAATTTTTGACCGCAAATATTCAAGTTCTTGATTATCAATTTCAAAGATATATCCATTTGGAAATTTATCAAGATTGTTCTTTACCGCTTGGTTGATTTGCTTGGTCTCCACTCCATAAAGTTGAGCAACATCTGAATCCAAAATCACCTGTTGATTCCTGAGGGTTATTATTTTATTCTCAACCCTATCAAAAAGAATTAGTTCATCTTGTTCTTTCATAATATTTCTATGTTGGTTTGCACCTGCAAAGTTACGCTGAACTTTTGAGAAAAGTACTGATTTTCAAAAGTTTATATTTTATTAACATTTGGGTGTTGAAAATTAAACCAGCAGTTACAGAAACTATAACTGCTAGTTTAATTTTTTCAATTTTGCAATTAAAATTTGTTAAAAACGGGCAACAAAACCTCCCCCCCCCTCACTTTGTGCGGCGACTGTGAGGAGAGAACAGCAGAGCCAGCCCTGAGACGGACTGGCTCTTGAAATGTAAATGACTACTGCGTACTACTTAGTCGCAGGACTCAGTGGCTTTCTCTACTGTAACCTCAGCAGATTTCTGAGTGGTACAGCCGTTATCACCTGTGGCGGTGTAAGAGGCTCTAAATGTATCGTTTACGTGACCCTTGAATGTCTTGTCATTTATGATACCGCCTGAACCCGCTGTCTGTGTTACGCTACCTGTTATGGTACCCTCACCTGTAACGGTGAATGTGGCATTCTCCCAGCCGTATGCATCACTTGGAGCGGTTACTGTTAGTGATGGGTTAGCCTTACGGGTACCAGTTAGCTCGCTTGAAAAGCCCGATTCACAACCATCTTTTGATGCTTTAGCCTTTACAGTGTGAGATGTACCTGCAGGAACATCAGTAAATGTGTAAACTGTACCTGTTGGAGCAAGTGGGGCAGAATTCTCATACCAAGTAACCGTAGCACCTGCTGTTACACTATTAGCTTGGAATGTAATGTTACCCGCACCGCATTCATCTGCTGATTTTGATATGCTGCCAATTGAAGGCACTGTCTTTACAGTTGCGGTAACAGCAGTTCTTGATGCTGTGGTACAACCATTCTGTGTGGCATCAACATAATATGTTGTTGTAGTACTTATGCTTGGTGTTGTATAAGATGTACCTGTTTTAAGGGCAGTGCCACTAGTAGAGGCTGAATACCATTTAACATCACCAGCACTTGCAGTTGCACTCAATGTTACAGTACCTGTGCCGCAACGAGAGTTATCGGTGTGTGTTGTGATGGTTGGGATGGCTGTGACGGTGACAGTAACAGGTGTTGTTTCTGAGTAGCAAGAAGCGTCATCTGTTCTTGACACTCTAACCTTATAATATGCGTTAGCATTAAGAGTGCCTGTTGAAAGTGATGTACCTTTAGCACCAGATACAGCACTGTATGATGAGCCATCGGTAGATTTATACCACTGCAAGTTAGTACCGGCAGTTTGACCGCTCAATGTTAAAGTAGTACCATTACCAGCACAAATGCTTGTTGTACCGCTTATGCTTCCTGCGTCAGGTGATTCACAGTTTGTTATAATTTCCAAAGTAGCATTTTTAGATACGGTTCCACCGCAACCGCCCGTAATGGTATATGTAATGGTTGCAGTACCAATTGCCTTACCTGTAACAACTCCACCGGCAGTAATAGTGGCGTATGTGCCATCCGCACTCCAAGAACCTGTGCCATCCTCTGTTGTATATTCTGCAGTTGCCGTACAAGTTTCACCAACCTTTAGCGGTGATTTGGTGAATGATATTGAACTAATGGCGTTTGATGCCTTAACTTTAAAACTTGCCGTCTTACTTACACTTGAGCCGCAACCACCGCTTACAGTACCTGTGATTGTTACAGTACCGGCAGATTTAGCGGTGATGGTTGTTCCACTTACTGAAGCAACAGATGAATTACTGCTGGTGTAACTAATAGAGCCGCCACCTAAGTTCCAACCATTAGGTGTGATGTTTGATGTGCCACCTATACACTCAGAAGCACTGCTAAGTGAAATTGATGTCAATGCCATATTTTGGTTAACGGTAATAACAGCACTGCCTGTCATATCTGTTGTACAACTCTCATTGCCCGTTACATAGCCTTTTACTGTATATGTGCCAGCCTCGCTTACACTGAAATTAAGAGCGGAACCAGTAGTACCTGTCTTTGTTGTACTTGTTGCTGAGCCGCCCTTGTATAATTTGTACGTGTAACCCGTTTGAGAATTTGCAAGAGTCACATTTGTACTATTACCAGTACAGATTGTTGCTGTACCTGAAACTGCGTATGCTGTTGGTTTGGCGACAAATGTAAATGTGGCATCTTTTGTTACATCGTTGTAGTTAGTACCACCAGGACGGGTTGCGGTTACAACAACATCACCGGCAGTGCTTGTTGTAAGTTTACCGTTTGTTATTGTACCAGTACCACTTTTCACTTTATATGTAATGGTTTCACTCGTTGAACCACCAGTTGCACTAAGTGTAACCTCTGTATCAACACACTGTGTAGAGCCATTAAATGTAAGAGCGGACTGGGTGGCTTTATTAATTACAAAATTACCAGTCAAGTCAATGCTGTTTTTAGCACAATAAGTTGAACCTGCGTTTACATCTACAGTAACCTTGTATGTGCCGGCATTGGTTGGAAGGGTTGAACTCTTACTGTATGATGTAGGACTAACACCTGTATAGTATATAGTCTTTACTGTTCCAGCACCCGATGCAGGAGTTATTGTAGGAGCAGAAACACTACCGTATGTCTTAGTGGCATTGGTCATTGGGTACTGCGTTGCAGTTGGGTCGGTGCAAGTCGCAGGGATTGTAAAAGTAGCCGTTTTTTCATACGTGTATGTGTCTCCAAATGTACCACCACTCCACCTTGCTTGCATTTCCATTTTTACTTTAAGATTATATGTGCCTGAAGACAATCCACTTGTAACATTTACATTTTGACCAGTTACAGTAATAGTCATATCAGATGCACCGTCCCATCTAGAGCCACCACACCATGTATTAGCAGTAAAAGCATTGGTATAACTGCCTGGTTCTGAGCCACCACTTTTCCAAACCTTATATGAGAATCTTGCCTCTGCATAATCATTACAACCATTACCACAACCCGTTACTCGAGCATTCAACCATCCCTCGGTTAGATATAATGATTTGATATTACCAAAATTCACACCACCAAATGACGTGTTTGGTATTGTCATTTTACAATCACCATTCTCCCATGAATTAGTAGTGTCATTAATTTTATAATAGGCTTGGGTCTCCGAACCACCATCTTTTGTATACTTGACCCTAATACCACTCATACGAGTGTTATTATTATCAAAATCAGTACCAAACGCACTTGCACTACACCCAACCAGCATTGCCACCAGCAATAGCCATTGGGTAATTTTTTTGTTTAATAAATTTTTTGTTTCCATAATAATTAAGTTTTTTAAGTTATTTTGTTTGTTTTGTTTTTGATTTGTTGTCAGCCCTCTCACCTACGTAATCAGGCTCCTAAATAAAATTCGCTCACAATCTTTCAAAGCGGATGCGGCACAAGCCACAGTCAGCCTGAATGTGATGCAACGGACATACCTTTCTGTGTGAACGGTATATCCTAACTATGTGTTTTGATTTCTATTAGTCGTCTCCCTGCGTGGAAATCTGGGTTAATTTTTTGTTTCTTCATAGCAATAGTAATTAAGTTATTTTGTTTGTTTCGTTTGTCTTTTATTGTTCCATATGTTAAAGTATGTTAAATATTCTTAAAATACCACATTTTTGTAGCGGATAAGGCTACATAATGTCTTGCGGTTGAAATCAGGGTGTACTTCACCCTTGTTGTAAACAACTGCAAATGAAGCACTTACAACAAATGCTTCTACTACACACTATAAATCGTGTGCAATATACTAAAAATTTGAGTTTTCTACAAATTTGTAGCGGAATTGTAGACAAAGATTTATATGAGGGTATTTATAAGGTATAATTCAATCTCTTTATCAAATTCATCCCTGTTGGTTGTACCTTTTTTTATTTTCTCTGCTTTAAGTATTTCTTTTAAAGTGTGTTTTGTCTATTTCTTTATAAAACTTAAACTATGCAAGAGAATAAGTCCCAATGCCTTCCATCACTATGTTGGTCTTTACATTCAAAGCCTGCATAGAACGTGAAATGGTAGACATTGTAAGACCTACACCTTTCTCTATCTGGCAAACCCTTGAGCGTTTTATTCCCATCAGTGCACCAAGTTGTTCCTGAGAAACACCACGCATCAATCTGGCAGCCCTAATGGCTTCCCCTATATTGAACAGTTCAACCTGCTTCTCAACCTCATTGTCAAAGTTCTCACGTTGTTTGGTACCCTTGACACCAATCAACTCATCTAATAATGTTTCGTTGGCTATAGTCTTCATAATTCCCTTTTGTCTTAAAATATACTGTTCTGATTTGCTCTGCCCTCTCTATCTCCTTAGCAGGGGTCATTTGTTAATGAAGCTACAGTTATCACTTGAATAATCTTAGCCGATATTTTAGAATCGAGACTTCTAAGAAAATCTGCAGCCTCCTCTGTGTACTCAACCTTAAATTTTACTCCTGTTTCCATTGCAAAGATATGTGTTTATATTTTTATAAACAAATTTATTTTAAGCAAAAAAATTTCTTTCTATAGGTGTTAACGCTTCATCTGTTTTCTGTTCTTCCATAATATTTTTTATGTTGGTTTGCACTTGCAAAGTTACGGCGAACTTTTGAGAAATAAACTGATTCTCAAAAGTTTATATTTTATTAACATTTAGATATGGAAAATTAAACCAACAGTTACAGAAACTATAACTGCCAGTTTAATTTTTTCAAATTTGCAATTAAAATTTGTTAAAAATTCACCTTTACCTTGAAGATTTCTGTGGGGGTGATTACAATTAACTAAAATCTGAAAGTAACTCCAATAAGTCCGTTAATTCCCATTGTGGAATACCCATAATAAGTGTCAGCCTTAATGTTAATCAGGTTCTTTCCCTGTGCAAAAAGCTCAAGCCAGTCCAAAATTTTGTAAGAAAATGTCAGATTCAGGTCATGAACGTCTTTCATTCTTTGTGTTTTTCCTGAAACAAGTGCGTATCGTCCGCCTAAGAAATTATAGGAAAGACCAACACACCATTTCTCCTTAATTGTATATTTTGCATCAAAATTAACTTCCCAAGCAGGACGCTGCCAACCCTTTTCAATGGTGGTCACGCCCCAATGATTATATTTACCCTTAACTGAAATATCAAGCCCCTTTACATAGTTGAAATACAGCCCAAGATATGCTGTAACCTTGTTTGTATTGTCATAAACGGTATGAAAAGTGTTAAGCGTTCCACCGGCAAGGGTGTCATTTACATAATAGTATTGGTCAAGAATATAGGCGTAGTCAAAGCCTGCCTCAAAAATCAGTCCCTTAATAACTCTTGTTTTAATGCCAAAATTCAGAGTAACGGGAGAATAGGTTGGGTCAACAATAAGTGTTGGGTTAATCCATTTGTTCTCCTTGATTATCTCAGAATACATGTTTTCATAAAAATATCCTCCGATGCCAACATTTAGGAACAGGCGTTCAGGCACAAGTGCAAATTTTCCAAGTATGTTTGCATTTCCAGTTACGGGTCGTTTATACCCTTTTTCTCCGTAGATGTTCATATCAGCCCCTATTCTTAGATCCCACCTTTCTCCGCCAACCTTATAATAAGGCTTAAGTTTTATAAGGCAGTCATTCTCCTTTTCATTCTGAAGGTTAAAGATTTCAACCTCTGCCTCAATCTCAGCCCCAAGCGTGCCGGGTCCCACCTCTCCTCCAAGGTCAAGATTTGCTAAAATCACATGTTCATTTATGCTGAAATTGTTACCAAAATAGTTATAGCCTACATCAAACTTGTATTCAAAATTTGGGTTATTGTTAGTTGAATACAACCCGAATTTTGCCCCTGCGGTAATGTATGAGCAGGTGGTGTCTCTCAGTGATACAGGCAGTTTGCCAAGGTCTGCAGGCACTCCGTCAGCGTTTGTCTGATAACCGTAATAGTCAAAACCGTTATATGATACATAAGCATTTGTGTGCAGACGCATTTCTGAAAGTTGGTCTTCAAAATTAAGGTTCAACAGTGTGTTATGCTCCATTGCACGTGGGCTGGTGCCGTCAGGCAAATCATTGTGACTGAAATTACCAAGATGTTTCAGGTTTACGTCAAACAAATATTTATCAGTCTGAATTAACGGATAGTAGAACTCTCCAAGTGTCTGCCAATAGAATCCCAATCCAACTTTTGCAACACCTTTCTTATAGTCTGTTGCCCTGCTCTCATAATATCTGTCAGGCTTAAGGGCTACGTTTTCAACCTGCACCTCCTCTGCTTTGCTCCAAGTGGTATAGTTGACCTCAGGCTTCTCCGTATTCAGATTCTCCTTAGTGGGAACAGGACTGATTTTCCTTGCCTCAATGGTGGTGGGGTTATAGTCTCTCTCAACCGTTACACTACGGTCAAGCGATGCCTCCTCAGCAACCACCGTAAGAGGTAAAAGAAATGCTAATATTATTAATGTATTTCTCATTTCTCCTTTATCTCTATATTTTCTATTCTCCCCTCTATCTCCCTTGTTATATCTTCCGGTGCAGGAGAATAGTTCTCTTGCAAACTTAACAGATACTGACGGGCATCAAAATAGTTCTCTTCCTGAACATAACAGTCAGAAAGCACTAAAAACGCTTTAGCAAGATAGTATGCGTGCGGAGTTCCTTTGTCTATAAAGGCAAACACCTCATCTTTTGCAGCGGCATACTCTCCTTTGTCATATAATCCTTGTATATACAAGTATTCAGCCTCAGCCCCGTATGCGTTACGGGTGTCAGTACGCAGGGCACTTATGTCATCAGCGGCATCTTGCCCAAGTGTAACGGTTGCCGTCATTCTACGGTATCTGGCTTCTGAAATAATTTCAGCATCGGTGGCTGTGGAAAGAATCTCAGTGTAATAGGTAATTACATCAGACCACTGCCCAAGATTGTAACTGCAATCTGCCAAATAGGTCAGTGCCAAGTGGTTATACTCTCCGCGAGGATACTTTTCCCTGTATGTCTTGAATCCCTCCGATGCCGCCAAATACTCATTTCTGAAGTATGACTTTTCAGCCGCCTTATATATCAGGGAGTCCTCATTTATAGAGATGTTGTTTCCTTTAACCTTATTCAGGCTTGACGCAAGTTCAGCATACTCTGACACTCTGTTGCTGTCAACCATTATGTTTTCAAGGGTTTGAAGGCTGGTGGCAGCCTCTTCTGTACCTGGATATTGGGTTGCAACCTCCTTATACATTGATATGGCACGCTCAACATTGCCGCCATTGTAACTGAGCATTGCTATCTGTAGTTTTGACTGACGAACTAACGGATTTGCCTTTGGATAGGTTGTGGCAACTTTTGTAAATGTGTTGATGGCGTTTTGGTTGTCATTCAGCGCCACATAACTTTTTCCTATCTCAAATATGGCGTCATCGGTCCACTCTGATTTAGGATATTTTGTAAGTAGTGTCTGTAGGGCTGTAATCTTACCTTCATAGTCTTTTTCAAGTCCGCAGATAAGGGCTGTCTGATAAATGGCGTAGTCTGCTCCCGCAACTCTGTCAGCCACCGCCTGAGCGTTATTGTATGCCTGTTTTGCCTCTGTAAACCTACGCTCTGTAAACCAATTGTCTCCCATACGGTTATAGGCATCTGTAAGCATCTGTTTATCAGTGTTTTGCAAGGCTGTAAACTTGCCAAACCAAGCATTTGACTCCGCTTTGTCACCTAATTTAAGGTATGCGTAACCTAAGTCATAGTGAGCGTATGCGTACTCCTCTTGCACCCTAGATTCAGCATGCTGCAAATATTGCTTAAAACTGCCGATGGATTGGGCATATTTTCCACTTCTATATTGACATTCGCCTAACCAGAAATTGGCTCTTGCGGTAAGGTCAGCATTGTATGATTTGCCTGCAAGCAATTTCTGAAAACTCTCTGCCGCCTGACCATATTTTCTGTTGGCTATTTGAGTGGTTCCCATTCCAAAAAGCACCCTTTGCTCTGCCTCAAGTATTTCAGGGGTCTTTTTCTCTATATTCTGAATTGAGGCGTATGCGGCACCGTAGTTCTTTGTGGTAAGATACACATTTACAAGGTACTCATACACTTTTGGGCAATATTTGGAATCGGGGTATGTTTTCAAAAACTTTTCAAATGCGGATACGCTCTCATTAAATGGGGCGTATGACAACTCGTATGTTATAAGGGCGTAGTCATATAGGGCATCGCAACTTATTGACTTGTCATAGTCATAACGTGTTGCACTCTCAAATGCCATGCGAGCCTGTTTCTTGTCACCTAAGGCAAGGTATGACATTCCTATATGGAAATAGGCATTTTGGGTAATGGCATCGTCAGGTTTTGTAACCTTTGTAAGGTTATCAATGGCAGATTTTGGATTATCTGTATTGAAATATGAGATTCCTGTCATGTAAAAGTCTTCACGGGTAAACTTTTTCTTTGCCTTTTTATACTCCAACATGTTTTCAAGTGCCTCTGCATACTTTCCTTCCTTAAACTGACACGATGCCAAAATATGCTTTATTTCAGGCAGATAAGCATTTTTAGGAAAGTCATTTATCTGCCGGGTTGCCATTTTTATGGCTTGGTCACAGTTGCCAAGATAGTAGTGGCACTGCAACATAAGATAAGGTGTTGTGCTTTTGAAATCAGGTATTTCCTGTGCTTTTTCAAGGTGTTTGAGTGCCTCCTGATAGTTTTTCAAATAGAATTGGCTGTAACCGTAATAGTAATGTGAAGGCTCCGTATATGCGTTCTGTTTCTCTTTTAACACTTGCTTGAACTCTGCTGAAGCCTTTTCATAGTTGTTTTGCTGCAAGTAACAGTAGCCACGGTAGAATACAAGTTGCAGGTACTCTGCATCAGTAAGGTTTTCAACGCTTATCTTCTCAAAACGCTTTACGGCAAGTTTATATTTGCCTCTTTCAAACTCAAGCACTCCTAAGTAGAGTTCCACTTGGTCTCGGTTTTGGGTGTAAGGGAACTCCTTAATGTATGTTGTAAGCAGAGTGGCGGCATTGTCATACCTTAAAACATACGATGAAATGGCTATATTTTGCTTTGCCACCCTTATTCTTTCATCAGATGCGTCAAGCGTAGAGGGCACGTAATTCAGAAAGTCATTATAGTAGGTTATTGCCGCCTGATAGTTCTTCCCTTCAAAAAAGTCTGTGGCTTCCGTAAAGAGTGTTGCTTGTGCTGTTTGGAACGGACTTCTGGTTGCCGTAACACCCTCACACACCATTGTAGCAATAATTAATAATATCAGTGGCTTTATTTTCATAAAAAATTAGTGAACTTTATTGTCTCCTGCTCTCCTATGGTATAGGTCTCAGCATTGTTTGGAATTGTTATTTTGGGTGACGGAGTGCCTTCAAAGCATTTCAAAGGTCCTTTTTCTATATGCACCTCATCATATAATCCGTCATCTATAAATCTTTGAAGGGTATCTCTACCTCCCTCTATTATTATGCTCTGTATCTCCTTTTCATACAGAAATTCCGCTATTTGCCCTGGTGTCATTGCCTTATCTATGACTATTGTGGGAGCGGAATTGTCAAATATTCTGTTTGTGGCAGGCACTCTGCCTTTTGTGTCAATTACCACCCTTATAGGGTTTTTACCGTACCAACGGCGTGTGTTCAAGTGAGGATCATCTTTTATTGCCGTTCTTGTTCCAACCATAATTGCCTGATTCTCAGCCCTCATTTTATG
>JAZUKL010000073.1:0-11347 GCA_045643245.1 Candidatus Enterocola sp. | reverse complement strand
AGCGTACTCTGATGAGTACCACTTGCTCTTGTCTGACGCATCGGTGTAGTATGGGGTGAATGTGACATCCTCTGATGTTGGTATAGTGTTGTTTGTTAGCCATGTGGCGTTGTACGCCTCTGACTGATTTGCATACTTGTTACACCTTAGGTTCTCCGCCATCCAATACTGCTCCCCTATCTTTACCACAGGATAGGTATTGCCACAGGCATCTGTAACCTGTTTTGTTGGAGCTGATGGCTCAGTGAAACTGATACTATCAACCTTTGAAATCAGAAACTCTGTTTGTGTGCCATCATTGCTATACACCCAGAACTTTGTCTGCGCCATAGTGCATAGTGTTGCAACCAATGCAATCAGTGTAAATGTAATTTTTTTCATATTCGTCATTTTTTAATTATTGTACTTGTATTTTAAACTGCTGTCCGCCTGCAACCACCATATAGGTTCCTGCAAGAGATATTGTACACTCGCAATGTGAGGCTCTTACGCAATCGCCCAACTGCTGACCTGACATATTCCAGAATGTGATATTGCACTCCTCATCAGCCTCAACAAATATTGTCTTCCCTTGTGTGTAAACATTCACATTAACATTAGCGGCTTCTACGTCCTGGGCTGAGGTTGGTTCTGCCTGCCCGAACTTGAGAAGTTTTGCTCCACCGTCCTCCTTGCCGTCTTTGCGGTTAACAACAAAACTTGGAGATTCAGTTGACTCAGTGTCAAGTGTTATTTTTTGCACACTTGAAATGGCGTAATTGGTCTCAACTCCGTTTGCCTTTATAGATATAAGGCATAACTCCTCAGCCACTGCCATAATTGGCAAGAGCAGAAGCAATGTAAAGTAAAAAATCTTCTTCATAATTTATAACTGCTTGGTTTTTAATATTTTGCCCCCGTTGAACTTCCACGGAGAGGGTAATAGTACAAAGTTACATATTAGTTTTTATTCTGCAAAATTTTTAAAAGGTTTTTAGTCTTATAGATCTCTCGCTTCGCTCGAGATGACGGGAAGGAGACGCTCGAGATGACGGGAAGGAGATTCTTCGCTACGCTCAGACTGTTTACAGACCGTCAGGTAATGACGGGTGAAATTAGCACATTCTCCCTTTGTAGTCCTGGTATGAGAACTTGCGTTTGAGTTCAAATGTGCCGTCAGAACGGACTATACCAATTGACGGGTGTGTTACACCGTTAAACATTGTAGTCTTAACAGTAGTGTAGTGAATCATATCCTCAAACACCACTCTATCCCCTACTTTCAGAGGCTTGTCAAATGACCAAGAGCCTACATAATCGCCACTAAGACAACTGTTACCGCCCATACGATAAGTAGGTTTGCCCTCTACAGGGTCTGTGGCTCCTACTATTGATGGCTTGTACGGCATTTCAAGGCAATCAGGCATGTGACACGCAAAAGAGACATTGAGCATGGCTGTGGATATTCCGTCATTTTCAACAATATCCTGCACTGTTGCAACCAAATCTCCTGTCTGCCAAGCAAATGCACTGCCAGGCTCAAGTATTATTGTGAGGTTTGGATGACGCTCCTTAAACGCCTTCAAAGAATTTATCAGCAGTTCAACATCGTAGCCTTGCCTTGTCATAAGGTGACCTCCACCTAAATTCAGCCACTTTAATTGAGGTAAAAACCTTCCGAATTTATCTTCCACCGCTTTTAGCAATGCCGCTGTATCAGAGGCTGATGACTCACAAAGGCAATGAACGTGCAACCCCTCTATGCCATCGGGTAACACACCACCCAATGCAGAGGCCTTTATGCCTAAACGAGAGCCTGCAACGCAAGGATTATAAAGGTCAGTCTCCACTACAGAAAACTCAGGATTTACCCTTAGTCCGCACGATATACCTGCTGTACGGCTACGGAACTTCTCATATTGGGCTATTGAGTTAAAAGTTATATGACTGCTGCAAGCCGCAATGTACTCAAACTCACGGTCGTCATACACAGGAGCAAAAGTGTGAGCCTTAGTACCCATCTCCTCCACGGCAAGCAGAGCCTCATTCAGTGAACTTGCGGTAGAATATTTTATGTATTCCTTGATTATAGGAAACGCCTTCCACAGTGCAAAAGCCTTAAAGGCAAGGATAATCTCAACCCCTGCCCTATCCTTTACGCTTTTAATCAACTCCAAGTTACGCCTTAATCTTTCTTCATAAAGGACGTAACATGGGGATGGAAGTTCTTCTATATACATAATTGACAGTGGACAGTTGACAGTGGATAATTAATAATTAATATTTAATAATTAATAATTAACATTCTCATTTCTCCTTTCTCATTTCTCATTTCAAAGTTCCAACTCTCCATTAATGACCTCATTCCACGGCAGTCCGCTTTCGGCAACCTTCTTCATAAATGGGTCTGGGTCAAACTCCTCTACGTTATAGACACCTGGCTTACGCCATTTTCCTGTCATAAACATATATGCACCAGTCATTGCAGGAACACCTGTGGTATAGCTTACGCCCTGCATACCTGTCTCCTTGTACGCCTCCTGATGGCTGCAATTATTATATATGTAGTATGTTTTCTCCTTACCGTCCTTAATGCCACGGATACGGCACCCGATGGATGTGTATCCATCGTAGTTCTCTCCCAAATCCTGCGGATTAGGAAGCACTGCCTTTAAGAACTGTAGCGGAACTATCTTAACTCCATTGTACTCCACCTCATCAATTCTTGCCATACCTATATCTTGTATTACTCGCAAATGTGTAAGATACTCTTGTCCAAATGTCATCCAGAATCTCGCCCTCTTAATGGTTGGAAAATTCTTAACAAGACTCTCCAACTCCTCATGGAACATAAGATAAGACTCCTTTGGACCTATTTCAGGATATGTTATAGGTTGATGAATTTCAAGAGCACCTGTCTCAACCCACTTACCATCAAGGTAATACCTGCCCTTTTGAGTAATCTCTCTGATGTTAATTTCAGGATTAAAGTTTGTGGCAAACGCCTTATGGTGGTTTCCAGCATTACAATCAATAATGTCAAGATAGTGAATCTCATCAAAATGATGCTTAGCGGCGTATGCTGTATATACGCCTGTTTGTCCCGGGTCAAATCCACAACCAAGAATTGCTGTAAGCCCCGCCTTCTCAAATCTCTCCTTGTACGCCCATTGCCATGAATACTCAAAATGAGCCTCATCAAGCGGTTCATAATTTGCTGTATCCAAGTAGTTTACACCTGCTGCAAGACAAGCGTCCATAATGTGCAAATCTTGGTACGGGAGTGCCACATTTATAACAAGTTCAGGCTTGTACTCCTTTAACAAAGCGGTTAATGCAGGAACATCATCAGCATCAACAGCGGCAGTCTGAATATCCACCCCATAACGCTTTTTAATATCCGCCGCCACAGCGTCACACTTACTTTTTGTGCGACTTGCAAGCATTATTCCCGTAAAAACATCTGAATTTTGTGCAACCTTATGCACCACCACGGTTCCAACACCGCCACAACCAATAATCAATACTTTTCCCATAATGATTCAGTTGACAGTTGACAGTTGACAGTTGACAGTGTAATAATTGTCCACTGTCCACTCTCCACTGTCCACTTATTAATACATCCACTTACCATCATTACCCCTTTTAGTAGGAATATTGAATGACAACATAACCTCATGGCTTGTCCACGCCAAATTACTGATTTTACCTATATTGACATCACATGCGTAACCAATACGCAACCAATTCCATTCAAAGCCAACCATAGCGTAGGCAGTAGTCTCAGTCTTATAACCAAGACCAACATACACATATTTTCCAATAAAGCCTGTAACATTGGCATCAATTACATGATACTGACCTGTATAGTAATAAATCAAAGCAGGAGCAAGCTTAAACTTCTCACAACAAGGAATCAGACCTCTTGCATACGCATAGTATGAAGGGCGAGAATTCATAGTGGTTTGCTCATAAAAGAAACCAGGTATATGATTAATTGACACGCCTAACAGAATATACGGATTTGCATATTCTATACCAAACGATGCATCAAACTTTATATTTTTCTGGTATCTGTCAGGCACCAATGGGTCAGGCTCGTAAATATGTTTTGAGGGGTCAAACTCCTTATTGTACAACCCCAATCCCACACCAAAAGAGAACACATTATTCTTACCAAAATTCAAATGATAGGCATACACCGCCTTAAAATCAATTTGATGATAAGCAATACCACTCTTATCATAATTAAATGACACACCGATACCTGATTTTGCCTTTTCAAAATAAGTCTGAACGTTCAGCAAAGTTGTAAACGGAGCACCCTCCATACCGGCATACTGGAACCTGTTAATAGAGAATATGTTTACATTGGCACTATTGCCAGTACCGGCAGGATTAATACCGATTCTTGAAAACAACTGCTCACTAAGCGTAAAGTCATTTTGTGCATACAATGACAGCACGCTTAATGCAATGCAGCTAAATAACAAGCGTAGTTTTCTCATAATCAAAGAGTTTACTTTTTATAAATTTCAACATTACCCTTCCTTACATTTCCGTCAGGAAGAATAGCCTTATAGTAATACAGACCCGGCATAGCAATTTTTGAATTGCCGTTTGCATTTGCATAGCCGTCCCAGCCGTCTTTTGAATGGGCAACCATATTGCCTGTACGGTCAAATACATAAAGTTCAATACCTCCGTCTACGCCAACAACAAAATCCTTGTTAGTTCCGTCATCGTATGGCATAAATATTGTTGGCCACTCCACAGTTACATTTGAAACGGCACTAAATGTATTTCCACATTCATCGGTTATAACCACCTTATATTCATGGTCAATATACGGAGTAACAGGGAATGAGCCGTCAAAACTTTGTCCGTTATCAGTCCAAACCACGCTCTTGGCCGCTTCTGATGGAGTGTATCCAAGTTTTTTGCTGACTTGCTGTCCTAAAGCGATACTTTCTGTTTCCGGAGTCAGAGAAATGGACTCTATAGTATTTTTAACTGTAACAGTAATTGTCACCTCACCTGAACCACAGCCTTCATCAGCAATAGCAGACACGCTATAGTTTTCTGTACCAGGAGTAAGAATATCAACATCCTTTCCAATTACATTTCCATCAGCATCTTTGAATGTATATTGTGTATCCGCACTATAATTTGTTATAAGAGTTGTAAGATCAAGAGTTGGTTTCTTACTATCCTTACACTCATTGTAAGGTTTTACAACGGGTGTCTCCGCTGATTTCTTAACAGTGACAGACAAAGGCAATGATGGCTTACTTTCACAACCACCTGCAGGGGTGTCTGTTACATAATATGTGGCAGACATTGGCTTAGACATATCAAACTGAGCCTGAGCATCTGGTATAACAGTTGTTCCATCTGATTTATACCATGTCAGTTTTGTATATGAAGAAGTAACTTGGTCCGATAATCTCTTCACTTGAGATTCACTTACAGCACACTCTTCATAAGGCTTAATTGTAGGAGCAACGCCCGCAATTCTCTTTATTTTAACGGGGTCTGTTGTAACCACAGTACAGTATTCATTTTTTAATTCAACTTCGTACCTCCAACCGTCTTCAACATCGTCAGGCAAATTGTATGTTGCAGATGTGGCTCCTGTCAGTTTTTCCCATTTTTCAGCACCCTCACCTTTAGTCTTATCCACATACCATTGATAAGAAGTTGCATTAGATGCATTAACTGTTATTGATTTCTGCTGACAGAAATTAACCTCTGCAGGCCATGTTGAACTACCGTATGATGGAGCCGCCTTGACTGTAAGAGTAATAAATTGAGCTGCACTTTTACAAATTTCAGAACCACCGTCAGTAAAGTACTCTGTTTTTATAATAAGAAACTTATGGCTACCAGGTGTGCGTACAACACCTGTAACATTGTTCAAATCTATCACCAATTTACCGTCAGTGATTTCTTGTGCCGTAATATCTTTGTTTTCAATCAGCACTGTCTCATCTTCTTTGAGGGTGTATTTTACAAACTCAGATACGCAAACAAATGTAACATTTATTTTAGGAAGGTCATCTTCTTTTTTACCGCTTTCCTCACAAACGGTATCGTTACCGTCAAACGCCATTGCCAGCACAACACTACAAGTAGAGCTGTAATCCAGCAAATTTTGAGAGAACATATAATCAGCACTCTGCATTGGCACAATGTCACCAGCTTCAAGTTTATCAATGGTTGCTTGACCACACAGAGAACTTTTAGTAACAAAAACTTGCAATTTGCCACTTTGAGGCACTGTAGTAAGAAGTTCACGAGCATTAACACTTGCAGAATAATAACTGCCGTTTAATGTCATTGATTTAATGTATTTGTATCTTCCTGCTTCTCCTGTCTTTTTTGTTTCATCAACCTTAAGCAGATATACACAAGGATTTGTGCCTAAGCCAAAATCCATATCCGCTATTCTAACAACCTCATTATCTGTTAGTTTTTCAAATGTAGCGGATGTATAAGTAGATGGAGTCTTAGTATTATCGTAGTATTCAGCAGGGAATGTAGGAACACAAAGGTCAACTGAAATATCATCTATCATAACATCATTACCTACACCCGTACCACCATGATTTCTTATAATTAACTGATAATCAGCTTCACTACCACTCTCTTCTATATCAAGCGAAGCCTCCTGATATTGCCAGTTGTCATCAAAGCCAACCTTAGTGGAAACTTTAGTGGCATCCACCCATGCCGTTTCCGGGTCTCCCGCCTTTTTCTTCTGAATAACCAACTCCATATCTATAGGCAATGAGCCACCCTCATTTTTAGTGGCATTTGCAAAATATGCTGAGAAACTTAGAGTAGAGCCTTTCTTAAACAAACTCTTCTCTTCTGGCTCCAATTCGTGTTGATAAGCAATATTTGACTTGCCGTCCTTGAAATTTATAAACAGCATAGCACCATAATTACCTGCGGTACCTGCTGACCCTATTGTATGGTCTCTGAATTCTTTCTTATCAGCAACAGGGGCAAAGTATTGTCTGAACCACATATTGTTGCCTTCACAATCCTCTACAGACTCATCCATAGCACTTCCATCTCCACAACCGCAATAATAAGGAGTGGTTATTACGGCATAGTATCCGTCATTGATTTTTCCAGGATATGGCTGATATGTATAATCCTTACTCATATCCTCACCTCCACGTCTTGAATCAGTACCCTTTAATGACGGCAATGTTCCAAAATCATTTCCAAACAAGTGGGCTGAAGAACCGCCGTCAGCACAACTTATTATTACCTGGATTTTTACTTCAGGAGAAGTTTTTCCGCCGTAAGATACTCTATAATATGTGGTCTTACTTGGAATTTTCTCCCCTGTAAGGGTATATGAGCCACCTGCCTGAGAAGCAAGTGTCTGCCAAGTATCTTTATCAAAATCCTTGTATTCAAAAACATACTTAGTGTCTGTCAAACCAACAGGAGTTGCAGTAAGTTTAACACCCTGTGGTTTCTCATCAAATTTATATGCGTAAATATCTGAGACAAGAACTATGTTTGAATATACACCCCAAGAACCCTTAAAATATACATCACTCTCTCTTTCTGAATTTGTACACTTTTTAGATGCATCAGGCTTGTACAAATTCTTACCGCTTGTATATGGAGCCTGAAAAGCGACTGTATTTTCCCATACATCATCAGCCTGACTTCCGTCCTTATTCCAGAAACTCATTCTTCCGTATGATGAGGCGGTTGTTATGGTTGCCATCCAAATATCACCATCCACCTTTTTCATCTGATACCAAGAATCCTTATTCCTATAATAAGAACCTTGGTTTACATTGGTGGCATTAGCATTACCGCTCTCTGTAGGTACAGAAAGCCAAATTTCAGTGTCAAACAAGTGGTCTGAGTTATCATAGAAAATGATTGTATTTGCAGGTATTGAGGCACCTTTAGTCTGAACATCACAATCAGTAGAGCCACCTTTTGTAAATATAATCTTATAGTTTGGTCCGTCATTGTTACAATCTATATTATCTGAACATCCGTCAGTTCCATTATAGTTACCTGTGGTATGAGTATAGAATTCAATAACGTATGTTCCACTTGACAACCCTGTCAATAAATCCTTATTAACATCATTACCCCAAAATTGATTGTTGTCAGAAGCACTTTTCCAATTGGATTTATAATCATTCCAACTGGAACTTGAAGAACCTTGAGCATACATACTGTAATGGAAATAAAAATCATCTCCACAAACATTGCCATTGCCATCTTTCCAAGTTCTGTTTTCAAAAGACTTGAATGTCAGTGAAGATACAACACCATCAATAGTAATATCACCCTGACCTGTCCTTTTAACATAGTATTCCTTATCCGCTCCATTTACATTCAATATAACCACTGTTGCATTATCGTCCCAAAATCCGGCACCTGCAAACATAAACAATGTTGAGCATAATGCTATAGATAGAAAAGCCCACTTCAAGTTTTTTAACAAATTGTTCTTCATAAATATTTAAAGTTTTTAAGTTATTATCAGAATTTTACAACCTCAATTGTACCTTTATGTATTCCACCGTCAGGCATGGTAATATAGTAGTAATATACACCAGGCAATGCAATTTCACCCTTAGGTGCCAAATTACTGCAATTTATAGAGCCGTCCCAACCGTCAGAACCGGTAAATATCTTTTCATTGAATCTGTTGTAAACCACAATATCAAGTCCTTTTGCAAAGTAGCCGTTGGCACCTTGTCTTGGAGTGATAAGTGTAGACCACAACACCTTAATGTCAATCTCTTTAGTTACTGCATTACATCTGCCTGTTGCAGTTACTGCATACTTGGTATTGGTGTATAGCACAGAACTTACAGACGGACCTGTCTCTCCGTCCAAAACCAATGCGTTCTTCTTCCATTTATATTCAGAAATTGCAAACTCCTTAAGCGGAACTGCCGTAACCTCAACCTCTTTTTGTGCGGCAAGCACCTCAGTATCAGAGGCTTCAATATCAATATCTATTGTTCCCTCAACATGAACATTTATAGCCACAGTTGAACTTTCACATTTTCCGTTTTCAGTATTTGTAACGTGATATGTATGGTTATAATTTTCCACCGATGCGTTAAACATATCAGAAATTGGATTATCGCCTTGGGCGTCATCATAGAACTTCAAGCCTGATTTGTCTGAAATATTAACTTGATTCTTCAAACTTTGAGGCGTTGTGGTAACGCACTTGTCATAATCAACAACAGAAGGTGCAGAAGTAACGTCCTTAACTTCAATCCAAATTGTCTTGATTTGTCCTTGACAGCCACTACCCTCTACTCCGTATGCTTGAACATAGTAGGCCCTCTTAGTTTCCACATCAACTATTGTACTTTCCATTTCTTGTGTGGCTTGTGCATCGTAGAAATATTTTATATCATCATACACCGATGTAGCACCCACTGCATTTGAAATATCTACTGTTGCAGGCAAGCAAACAGGCTCAAGAGGTATCATTGCCAAGAACGGCTCCTGCTTGTTCTCATTTAGCGTAACGCTTGCACTGCCCTTACAGTTTGTTTCATTATTTGTAACCGTTACGGTATATGTGCCTTTTGTATCAAATGTGTTCTTGGCTGTTGAAACAGATTTTCCGCCATTCCACAAATATGACACATCCTCCACATTTGTAACCTGTGCCTCAACCTCAATTTCAGGATTTGTACAAGTAAGTTTGCCGCTGTTTGGCTCCACCTTAACTATTGGAGCGGTCTTATCCTCTTCAATGTTGAAATCCTTTGTATTTACACAACCATATCGGTTGGTTCCGGTTACTGTGTATGTGCCTGCTTCTGTAACCTCAAGATTTGCTCCTTCTGTAGCCAATTTATCAGACCAAACGTATGTCATTCCCTTTGAATCTGACGATGCCGTTAAAATAACACTGTTACATGTAACTTTCTCTGCCGATGCAGAAATCTCAATCTCAGGAGTTTGTTTTCTTTCAACAATTGTTGTTTCTGCAACCTCACTTCTACAACCATTAGGACCTATGGCAACCACGCTATATGTGCCTTCATGGTCAACGTGATATGACAGTGCTATCTGTGTACTTACTCCATCACTCCACTCAAATGCACAACCGTCAGGAATCGATGTGGCAGTAAGTGTTGTTGTCTGACTGTCGTCCTTACAACTTAAAGTATCGGTAGGGACATACATTTCAACTAACGGTTGCTCAATATCTTGTGTTATCTTTATACTCTTTTCATCGGTACAACCATTTATTTTTGAGGTAGCCACTACTTCATAAGTGTCAGGCAATGAAACCATTAGAGGATTATCAGATGACGTTGCACCTGTATAAGTCCACTTATAATCACACTCTCCCACTTTTTCATCTTCTTCAACAGTTGCTGTAAGTGTAAGTTCTGTATCGTTACAGTTAAGGACTTTAGTTGAAACTCCTGTGGCGTTTACACTTGTAACACTCAGTACAGGGTTAACTTTATTCTCATCTATCTGTAATTGCAGGGAATTACTTTCACAACCTTTTTCACTTATTGCTATAACATCCAGGTTGGTTTCTGTTTCAAAATATCTTACTTTATCTGTGTTTTCATCAGACCACTTGAATGTGGCGGTAGCCTGGTCACTCTCTAACTCCACCTTTATTTGTTGAACATTACAATTCACTATATATGGTGCTGTCAATTCTGTGCCAGTTGAAGCATCGTAAACTGTAAAGGTTATTTCCGGAACTGCATTTCTTGAAATTGAAACGGCAGTTTTGTCTTCACTTACGCAACCATTATCTGTATTAAGCATCTCTGCATAATAGGTGTCAGTACTGCCTACAGTAGGCTCTGTTGGCGTATAGGTAGCACCTTCTGCCACATTTTCATCAGATGAATTATACCATTGTACCTTATAGTTAGTTTCTGCTGGTGCTTGAACAGCAAGAGTAGGAACTACGCCTCCGTCACAATACTCTTTATCACCTAATGATATTGGTGCGGCTGGTTTCTCTACGTTCTTGGTTATTGAAGAGCTTGCCGTATTCTCACAACCATTTGGTGCGGTGGCGGTTACTGTGTATGTGCCTGCCTCTGTTACTGTGAGTGTTGCACCTGTGGTCTCTGATGCGTCATTCCACTTGTAGGCTACACCTGCTGTTGTTGAGCTTGCCGTAAGGGTTTTCTCAGTTGTGGTGCAATTCAACTCAAATTCCGTTGGGTCTACGCTTACGTTTGGTTTGTCTACGTTCTTGGTTATTGTAGAACTTGCCGTATTCTCACAACCATTTGGTGCGGTGGCGGTTACTGTGTATGTGCCTGCCTCTGTTACTGTCAGCGTTGCACCTTCGGTGCCTGATGCGTCATCC
>JAZUKL010000072.1:0-18475 GCA_045643245.1 Candidatus Enterocola sp. | reverse complement strand
TGGGTAGTTGCTCGTGAATTTCACCAAAAAAACAGGTTTCTTGCTGGGCTAAAAAGCACATAATTGCTACACGGTTAGGATGTCCCAAGGCTTTGGCGTAGCGAGCCAAACGTTCCTGCTTGTTAATGTCTAGTGTTATTTCTACCATTGTTTACTAATAAATTTCACATTGCAAAGATACAGTTTTTTTTGATATGTTCGTAAATTTACGAATAAATTTCTGTCGTCATCACAGAATTCTAACATAAAAATTTGTTGTGATTTCAGAACAATGCGAACAGAACAATTTGTGCAACTGCCAACTGCACAAAGATAAATAAAACTTGTCTCATAACTTAGGACAGGATGCGAAAAAAATTTAATTTATAAAAAATTGTTGCGTTTGTGCAACTATTTTGTTAAAAATGACTATCTTTGCAGTGTTATCTAGTGATGACTGTCCGGGCAATACTTCCCGAGGTGGGCACTTCTAAACCGAAAAGACCCTAAAAAGCATTGCAACAGCAATGCTTTTTTATTTCCATATCCTCATAAATTCATACATAAAGCACTTTGATGCTGCTATATTCCTTGTAATACTCAGTTTCTTTTTATGTTTAAAAATCATAATCTCGGAGGCCTTTTCATAATTGTCAAAATATGATTTAATTTCTTTCGCAAGCTTCCTTGCTTTGTAATCAATATTAACATTCAACAACACGTGTCTTGTCTGCCCAATGGAATCCCTTAGACTATTTCCTACTGAGTTTTTCCCATTTATAGTCTTTAAGTCATAATCCCTATACAGACCTTTCTTCTCAAAAATAAAATCAGGAGTTCTAACATTCTTGGGGTTTGGAAGTATGTAAACTGTATATCCAAAGCTTACCGCTTTTTTAGCCGCTATCAGCAGATTTTCCAAATCAAAGTCACCGATGCTGCCAACCCAATAGATATTCTGTTCATTAGGATATGACTTGAAGCACTTCAGTTTACATATCTCTTCTAATGCTATGTTATATGCAGAGCCATTCAAGCCCTGAAGATTTGTCAGTTTTGATGTTATATCATAAAGAGGATTGCTTTCGTAAAGCAAATATAACAATTCAGAATCATCAGTATCACAAGTATATTCAGACATCACAAATCAGTATCATTATCTATACAAAGATACTGATTTTCTGCAAAATAAGCAAATTTTATAACAATTAAATGCAATATTCATTGCTTGAAATAAGTAAAAAAACTATAAAGTTCTGATTTAATTTTGCTATTAAAAATAAAAGCATTACCTTTGTATATCGGACGCTGGAATATGAAAACTGTTATTGCAAAAATAGAAGGAGATAAGGCTCAGGGGTTCAATGTATATCTTCCTGATAATCCAATGCCCTTTGGTTGTATTGGTGAGGGTAAGACTGCTAAGGAGGCGATTGATGATTTTATGGGCGTATATAACGCAATGAAAGAGGATTATGAGAAAGAAACTAGATTGCAATTGGAATACGCATTTGAATTTTCATACGATGTTCCGTCTATGCTTAACTACTATAAAGGAATATTGACTCTTGCTGGTCTTCAGCGTATTACCGGTATAAATCAAATGCAAATGAGCCAATATGTTAACGGAGTAAGACACCCTTCCCAAAAAACAGTTTCAAAAATTGAAACATCGCTGCGTAAATTTGGAGAAGAGCTGTGCACGCTAACGGTACTACTGTAAAGTTTACTCCCCAACCCTATCTTTGTACTTTTGCCACTGCTCAAGCACTGCATCAACGTAGACAATGGTCTCTTTGCCACGACAGTAGCCGGCTTTGCATACAGAATCAGTGTAGTATTCAGGCTCTGATTTAAGCAGTACATACGGAGCCACATTCCCATCCCAAATATCAGGGTCCTTGCCGTATTTGCGGGCAAGAGCCCTTGCATCAAGAACATGAGCAGGACCGGAATTGTAGGAGGCAAGAGTGAATTTCAGCCTCTCATTTTTGTCAGGCACTGATGAATATATCTTTTCAAGTTTCTTAAGATATTTTGCCCCAGCCTTAATGCTTTGTTCAGGGTCAAAAATGTCATCTTTGTTCTCAATTCCTAAAGTCTTTGCCGTATTAGGCATAAGTTGCATAAGTCCGCATGCCCCAGCCCACGATACAGTATTTGGATTGAACTTTGACTCCTTGTATATGACGGCGGCAAGGAGTCTCCAGTCCCAACCAATGCCTTTTGAATATTTTTTAATGATGTCATCGTACTGAGATATCTGTCCCATTCTTTTTACCGGACTTATTCCGTTTGCCTCAAAATACTTGCTCCTTTCATAGTACTTGTCATGAATTTGGGCAAAAGTCTTTTGAAGTCTCTTCTTCTCATTCCATTTATTAATGTATTTGAGCAGTCCAACGGCATTCTTGTTAACAGCCCATGCTGTTCTTTGAGGAAAACTTATATTAAGTGAGTAGTCAATGTGAGGAAAGTAAGCCTTGCTCATTTCCGCCATATCATTTGACGCTACAGTCATTTCAATTTTATGTGTTGCCACCGATGCTATAAGGTCTTCAGAAGTGAGGGAATCGGGAGCATGAACAATGTTAATGCCTCCGCCCACCTCATTGTTAAGGTTCTTAAGCCTACCCTCATAAATGGTACCCTTTCTTACATAAACATCTCTGCCACAAAGGTCAAGTACGTCCTTAACCATGTCATTGTCTTTACATTGCACCAAAACCTGCTCTGTAATGTACTCTTTTTTTGAAAAGGCAACCCGCTCCTTGTTTTCATTTGTGTAAGGTAGTTTGTATGCAATAAGGTCAGCTTCACCATTCTCAATCATTTTAATCATAGTCTCCTCATTAGGAGCAATGGTTATTTGCAGATTAACCCCAAGTTCATCACACAGCAAACTTGACAACTCATACTCATATCCCATAGGGTTATCTCTATAAAGGAAATAAGATGCAGGTCCGTACATAGTAAGCACCCTTAAAGTGTCAGACGCAACAATCTCATCCAAGTCTCTTACCCCGATACCCTGTTCTGACACCCTGTGGCAGGATATTAAGGCAAGGACTGACAGTAGTAAAACGGCTTTTCTCATTTTGTTGATTATTTTTACAATGTAAATATAGTGAATTTATTTTTTTTACACTATATTTGTGGTGAAAAATTTTGAAGAAACTATGAAATACCGTCAATTTTTAGAGTTTGCCAAAATTTAATTTTGTAGTATTTTCAAATTTAAAACTTAGTATTATGTCAGTAAATAAAGTAATTTTAGTAGGAAACGTAGGAGACGACCCAAAAGTACGCTATTTAGAGAATAACGTGGCGGTCGCCAATTTTTCATTGGCAACTTCAGAAAGAGGTTATACAATGAGTAACGGCACTCAAGTGCCTGAACGCACAGAGTGGCATAACATTGTTCTCTGGAGAGGACTTGCCGAAACTGCCGAAAAGTTTGTTAAGAAGGGCACTCAGGTTTACATTGAAGGTAAAATCCAGTCCCGCACCTGGACAGACAAAGATGGCAACAAACGCACATCTTACGAGATTCTTGCGGACACAATGCAATTGTTAGGAAAGAAATCGGACAGCACAGCCGCTCCTGCATCACAGGAGTCAAGTGCCCCTGTTAAGAAGTCTGGTTCAAAGGCAAAAGCTGAAGACCCCGCTTCAGCCGCCCCACAACAGGCTCCTTTTGCACCAGCAGGGCAAGAGGACGACCTTCCTTTCTAACATGAGGCAAGGCAAACTCTTATGACGGAAAAAGCCCGCTTCTTTAAGGAGCGGGCTTTTGTTTTTATCAGACAATGCTTATTACAAATTGTTCTTTTCAATATCCTTAAAGTATTTGTACGTGCCAACTTTAAGTTCGTCAGTTGCGGCATCGTCACAAACTATTATGCCCTTACGGTGCATTTGCAGTGCTGATATTGTCCACAGATGATTTACGCTTCCCTCTACAGCGGCTGCTAACGCTCTTGCTTTTCCGTGTCCATTAACTAAGATAAGAACCTCTTTTGCATCCATTACCGTGCCAACGCCAACTGTAAGAGCGGTCTTTGGAACTTTGTTTACATCATTATCAAAGAAGCGTGAGTTTGCAATTATTGTATCGGTGGTAAGAGTCTTAACTCTGGTACGGGAACTAAGAGAGGAACCAGGTTCATTAAATGCTATATGACCATCAGGACCAATTCCGCCAAGGAACAGGTCAATACCGCCAGCTGCCTTGATTCTTGCCTCATAGCCGGCACATTCAGCCTCAAGGTCAGTAGCGTTGCCGTTAAGTATGTTTACATTCTCCCTCTTAATGTCAATATGACTGAAGAAGTTGTTCCACATAAATGAATGATAACTTTCAGGATGGTTTTCAGGTATTGCCACATACTCATCCATATTAAATGTAATTACATTTGCAAAGGATACTTTACCAGCCTTGTTAAGTTCAACAAGTGCCTTATACATTCCAAGAGGAGATGAACCTGTAGGAAGTCCTAAAACAAAAGGTTTCTCCTTTGTAGGTGCGGCTGCATTTATTTTTGCTGCAACATAGTTTGCCGCCCATTTTGACATTCTGTCATAATCCGGTTCAATAATTAGTCTCATATAATTAAAATTTTATAGTGCAAAGGTATATTATTTTGGAAAAAGTTGTAAAAATCAACGATAATTTTTTTAATGTCCGATGCAAAAAAATTACATTTTGTAACTTTTTTGACCTATTTAATAGGAAAAATTGAGATTGCACACCCTCCTCCGTTTGCAAGTGTAAGTTTTAGCACACTTCTTGATGTAACCTTTTTTGTGGTTATTGAGTAACTTGCTGGATTGGATTCCCAATCAGAGTCTTTGCCATCGGAATAGATTGTGGCAATGTATTTTCTGTCTTTGTCAAGAAAGTCAAGTTTTATTTCTGTGGTACGTCTGTTCTCATCAGTGATGGCTCCTATAAACCACTTGTCACTGCCTTTTGCCTTACGGGCTATTGTAATGTAATCACCCGGTTCAGCCTCAAGAACTTTAGTGTCATCCCAATCAACCGCCACATCCTTGATGAATTGGAAAGCATCCATGTGTTCCAGGTAGTTTTCAGGAATGTCTGCTGCCATCTGTATAGGACTGAACATTGTAACATATAGGGCAAGTTGTTTTGCAAGTGTTGTGTGAACCTGACAATTGTTACCATCCTTGTAGTATTCTGACATCTTTATCTTGAATATACCTGGAGTGTAGTCCATAGGACCACCCATCAATCTTGTAAACGGCAGAATGGTCTCATGCTCTGGAAGGTTACCGTCACTCCATGCGTTGAACTCATTGCCACGGGCTGATTCGCAGGCAAGCAGGTTAGGATATGTCCTGCATTGACCTGTAGGGCGTACAGCCTCATGCTCATCAATCATAATGCCGGCGTCAGCCATCTTCTTAATCACTCTATCATAGTGTTGCACCATCCATTGTCCGTCATGAGTCTCACCACGTGGAATTATCCAACCAACATAACCGGTCTTAACTCCGGTATAACCCCATTTCTTCATAAACTCAATGGCACTGTCAATGCGGCGTTCGTAGTTTGTTACAGATGATGAAGTTTCATGGTGCATTATCATTTTCACACCCTTTGATGCGGCGTATGAGGTTATTTCCTTAACATTAAAGTCAGGGTAGGGTGTTACAAAGTCAAAAACCTCCTCTTTCCAGTTGCCAGCCCAATCTTCCCAGCCAACATTCCAACCTTCAACTAAGACTGCGTCAATTCCGTTTTCTGCCGCAAAATCAATATACTTCTTCACATTCTCTGTGTTTGCCCCGTGACGGCCGTTAGGTTTTAACGCATTCCAATCAGTACCTTCAAGTTTCAGGTTCCATTCATCAGCATAGTTCCACGATGAGCGTCTTGGAACATGCATCTCCCACCATACTCCAACCATCTTAAACGGTTTAATGAAATCAGTATTCTCAATCTTACATGGCTCATTTAGATTAAGAATTGATTTTGAAGCAAGAATATCCTCTGCCTTGTCACTTACAATAATTGTACGCCAAGGTGTCTTGCAAGGGGTTTGCAGGAATGCTGTCACCCCTTTTACCGCACTGCCTGCAAGCAATGATGTAAAGCAGAACTCATTTTTGTCAATTGTCAGCATCATTGCAGGGTAGTCACTTAGTGCAGCCTCAAAAATATTTATGTAGAGTCCGTCACTACTCTTCATCATAACAGGAGACTGAATGCAGTTGTTTGCCACAATCATGTGAGTACCAATTGCATTTCCGTCAGCCTTTGAAGCGTCAATGCCGCTAAGTGGTGTGGTCAGATATCTATATTCATTTGAATCAGGATTGCCGGGAATCCAAAATGTCTTATGGTCACCTGTCAAATTGAACTCACTTACCTCATTTTCCACTTTTATATAGGCGTGATTAGAGTCTCTGTCAAACTCATAACGGAATGCGGCACAGTCATCAAACGCCCTGAACCTTATTGTCATAAAAGTGTTAGTAGGCACATGCCTTAAAAGTGCTGTCAGTTCATTATGGTTGTCAACTATTGTGGAGACCTCTCCCCATACAGGTTTCCAGTTCTCATTAAATGAGGTGGTGTCCACTTTAACAATTGTAAACCAATTGGAATAATCTTTTCCATCGGCAAACTTAAAACCCATTGAACTTGGTTCAATAACATCCTTTCCCTTATAACTGACGCTATATGTAGGTGTGCCTTTCCCGTCCAATGTAAAATTTACAACTATATTCTCTGACGGAGACTTTATTTCAAATCCCCATACTGCCGTGGCAAGCAGTAAAGATGCAAATAGTAAAAGTGATTTTTTCATAGATGTAGTAAAGTTACAAAAAAAATCGATTCAAATGAAAATTGAACCGATTTTTTTATTTAGATAGGTATTATATGATTAATTATCAGAGTTTTCGCTTTCAGCATCGTCATCCAAGTTGACCATCCCTTTTCTCTCCTCTTGTAGTTTTTCATACTCCTCTCTTGATGCAACAATAATCTTTTCAAATTCAGCAAGACCAGTACCGGCAGGAATCAAGTGACCGCAAATAACGTTCTCTTTCATACCTTCAAGTTTATCAACCTTGCCGTTGATTGCAGCATCGTTAAGAACCTTAGTGGTCTCCTGGAATGATGCGGCACTCATAAAGCTTGTTGTTTGAAGAGCGGCACGTGTAATACCTTGCAGAATCTGTTGTGATGTGGCAGGAACTGCGTCACGGGTTTCAACCAAATGTAAATCCTGACGTTTCAGCATACTGTTCTCATCACGCAAATGACGGGCTGTAACAATCTGACCGTTCTTGAGTTCCTTTGAGTCACCTTGGTCAATTACAACCTTCTTGCCCCAAATGGCGTCATTCTCAGCCATGAACTCCTGTTTGTCAACTATCTGTTTCTCAAGGAAGCGTGTATCGCCTGGGTCTTCAATTTCAACCTTACGCATCATTTGACGTACAATTACCTCAAAGTGCTTGTCGTTGATTTTTACACCCTGCAAACGATATACATCCTGTACCTCATTTACAATGTACTCCTGTACTGCGGTAGGACCTTTTATTGCAAGAATGTCCGCTGGTGTAATGGCACCGTCAGACAGTGCTCCACCTGCACGCACAAAGTCATTCTCCTGAACAAGAATCTGCTTTGACAGTGGAACAAGATATCTGCGTTCATCACCACTCTTAGAGGTTATTACAATCTCTCTCTGACCTCTCTTAATCTTACCGAAGGTAACCTCACCGTCAATTTCTGAAACAATGGCAGGGTTAGACGGGTTACGAGCCTCAAACAATTCAGTAACACGTGGAAGACCACCGGTGATATCACCAACCTTACCAATTGCTCTTGGTATCTTAAAGATTATCTGTCCAACCTTTATAGGTGCGTTTTCATCAATTGAAATGTGAGCGCCTACAGGAAGAGCGTATGTACGTATTACATTGCCCTGTTCATCTGTAATTTGAGCGGAAGGAACTTTGTTCTTATCCTTAGACTCAATGATGAGTTTCTCCTTCAAACCGGTCTGTTCATCAGATTCAGTTTTGTAGGTTATGTTCTCAATCATGCTTTCATACACCATTTTACCAGTACTTTCTGATATTACAACGGCGTTGAATGGGTCCCATTCGCATATTACATCGCCCTTCTTAAGAGTGTCTCCGCTCTTTACAAACAATGTTGAAGCGTATGGAATGTTCTGTTGTGTAAGAACTATCTTTGTCTTAGGCTCAATTATTCTTAACTCAGTAAGACGGCTTACTACTATTGTGGCTCCGTCTTCAGCAGTTACTGTTCTAAGCTCATCAATTTCAATGATACCGTCATAGTGAGAAACAAGTTTGTTCTCAACTGTAACGTTTGCAGCAACACCACCCACGTGGAAAGTACGAAGTGTAAGCTGTGTACCAGGCTCACCAATTGACTGTGCTGCAATTACACCGACAGCCTCACCCTTTTGAACCATTCTGCCTGTAGCAAGGTTACGTCCGTAACACTTGGCACAAACACCTCTCTTTGATTCACAAGTAAGTACTGAACGAATATCAACTTTTTCAATAGGTGAATCTTGAATAGCCTTTGCAATCTCTTCTGTAATTTCCTCACCTGATGCAACAAGTACCTTACCTGTAACAGGGTGAATTACATCGTGAACAGAAACACGTCCAAGAATTCTATCATAGAGTGATGCTACAACCTCCTCATTATTCTTGAGTTCTGAAACCTCAAGACCACGCAGGGTTCCGCAATCCTCTTCAGTAATGATTACATCGTGGCTTACGTCAACCAAACGACGGGTCAGATAACCAGCATCGGCAGTCTTAAGAGCGGTATCAGCCAAACCTTTACGGGCACCGTGTGTTGAGATAAAGTACTCAAGCACTGACAATCCCTCCTTAAAGTTTGCAAGAATAGGGTTCTCAATTGTCTGACCACCTTCAGCACCTGCTTTCTGAGGCTTAGCCATAAGTCCACGCATACCGCAAAGCTGACGAATCTGCTCTTTGGAACCACGGGCACCTGAGTCAAGCATCATAAATACAGAGTTGAAACCTTGGTCATCAGCGGAAAGCTGTTTCATAAGGATATTTGACAGTTTGTTGTTTACATTTGTCCAAACGTCAATTATCTGGTTGTATCTTTCATTATAGGTTATGAATCCCATGTTATAATCATTAAGGATTGCCTCAACCTTGTCATAACCCTCTTGAACTAGTGCCTGTTTTTCTTCAGGAATAATTACATTTTCAAGATTGAATGACAAGCAACCCTTGAATGCCATGTAGTAACCCATGTTCTTGATATCATCAAGGAAGTCTGCTGTACGGGCAACACCACATACTGCAATAACCTTGCTGATGATGTTTCTTAGTGATTTCTTTGAAAGAACCTCATTTATGTAACCTACATTCTTTGGAACGCACTCATTTACAAGTACTCTACCAACAGTAGTGTCAATAAGTTTGGTAACTATCACGCCATTCTCAACATCTGTTGTCCTAACGGTTATTTTTGCATTAAGTGAAACCTTATGCTCATTGTATGCAATTATCACCTCTTTTGGAGAGTAGAATTTGTAACCTTCTCCAAGTGCCCCCGGACGAGGTTTGGTCATATAGTAAAGACCAAGAACCATATCCTGTGAAGGTACTGTGATAGGTGCACCGTTTGCAGGGTTCAGAATATTGTGAGAGGCAAGCATTAGAATCTGTGCCTCAAGAATAGCCTCATTACCAAGTGGGAGGTGTACAGCCATCTGGTCACCATCAAAGTCAGCGTTGAACGCTGTACAGGCAAGTGGGTGAAGTTGGATAGCCTTTCCTTCAATCATCTTAGGTTGGAACGCTTGGATACCCAAACGGTGTAGGGTAGGAGCACGGTTAAGCAGAACAGGGTGTCCTTTCATAACATGCTCAAGAATATCCCATACAACAGGGTCCTTGCGGTCAACTATCTTCTTAGCAGATTTAACTGTCTTGACAATTCCACGCTCAATAAGTTTGCGGATGACAAATGGTTTGTACAGCTCAGCAGCCATATCCTTTGGAAGACCGCACTCATGCATTCTAAGTTCAGGTCCTACAACAATAACTGAACGGGCTGAATAGTCAACACGTTTACCAAGCAAGTTCTGACGGAAACGTCCTTGTTTGCCTTTCAAGCTGTCAGAAAGAGACTTAAGAGGACGGTTGGCATCAGCCTTAACCGCTGTTGACTTACGTGTATTGTCAAACAGAGAGTCAACTGCCTCCTGAAGCATACGTTTCTCATTTCTAAGAATAACTTCAGGTGCCTTTATCTCAATAAGTTTTTTAAGACGGTTGTTACGTATAATGACACGGCGATACAAGTCATTAAGGTCAGAGGTTGCAAAACGTCCGCCGTCAAGTGGAACAAGAGGACGCAAATCAGGTGGAATGACAGGTATGATTGTCATTATCATCCACTCAGGTTTGTTTACATCCTTTGATGCACGGAATGACTCAATAACCTGCAAGCGCTTCAAAGCCTCAGTCTTTCTTTGTTGTGAAGCGTCTGTGCTTGCCTTATGTCTTAGTTCGTATGACAGAGCGTCAAGGTCAAGTCCTTTCAGAAGGTCATAAATGGCGGCAGCACCCATTTTAGCAATAAACTTGTTAGGGTCTGAGTCTTCAAGAAGGTGATTGTCCTTTGGAAGTCTGTTCTCAACTATGTCAAGATACTCCTCCTCTGTAAGCAAATCACCTTGAACAGGGTCTTTTTCACCAGTAAGAGGACCTCTTTGTATAACTACATACTTTTCATAATAGATTATTGCATCAAGTTTCTTTGTAGGAAGACCAAGCAGATAACCTATCTTGTTTGGCAAAGAACGGAAGTACCAGATGTGGGCTACAGGAACCACAAGTTCAATGTGTCCCATTCTCTCTCTACGTACTTTCTTCTCTGTTACTTCAACACCGCAACGGTCACAGACAATGCCTTTATAACGGATACGTTTGTATTTTCCGCAGTCACACTCATAATCCTTTGTAGGACCAAAGATTTTCTCACAGAAAAGTCCGTCACGTTCAGGCTTGTAAGTACGGTAGTTGATGGTTTCAGGTTTTGTAACCTCTCCGTACGATGTTGATTTAAGCTCTTCAGGAGATGCAAGTGAAATTGATATCTTCTTGAAGTTGTCCGCTTTTTTATTATCTATTTTAAATGCCATAGTTCAAATATTATTCTAATTTAACGTTAAGACCCAAGCCTCTCAATTCATGAAGCAATACATTAAGTGATTCAGGGATACCGGCTTTTGGCATCGGGTCGCCCTTAACAATTGCTGTGTATGAGTCAGCCCTGCCCTTGACATCGTCAGACTTGATAGTCAGAATCTCTTGCAAAACGTGAGCGGCACCAAATGCTTCAAGTGCCCAAACCTCCATTTCACCAAAACGCTGACCGCCGAATTGAGCCTTACCGCCAAGTGGCTGTTGTGTAATAAGTGAGTATGGTCCTATAGAACGTGCGTGCATCTTGTCTTCAACCATGTGACCAAGTTTCAGCATATAGATAACGCCTACTGTGGCAGGTTGGTCAAAACGCTCACCGGTTCCACCGTCATACAGATATGTCTTACCATAACGAGGAACACCAGCCTTGTCTGTCCATGTGTTAAGGTCATCAAGTGTGGCACCGTCAAATATAGGAGTTGCAAATTTAACGCCAAGTTCCTTACCTGCCCAACCAAGTACAGTCTCAAATATCTGTCCAAGGTTCATACGGGAAGGCACACCAAGTGGGTTAAGAACTATATCTACAGGCGTTCCGTCTGCAAGGAACGGCATATCTTCACGTCTTACAACACGGCTTACGATACCCTTGTTACCGTGACGACCTGCCATCTTATCACCTACACGTATCTTACGTTTCTTAGCAATATAAACTTTTGCAATTTGCATAATGCCTGAAGGCAATTCATCACCTACAGTAAGATTGTACTTGTCTCTCTTGAGTTTTGCGTCAATCTCTTTGTATCGGCGGATATAATTCAGAATGGTGTCACGAATCATATCGTTGCGATGATTGTCAGTAGTCCACTTGCTAAGTTGGATTTCATTATAGTTAATGTCAAGCAACTGCTTTTGTGTAAACTTGTTGCCTTTTGCAATTATGTCTGCACCATAGAAATCCTTGATGCCCTGAGATGTCTTGCCGTTTGTAAGTTCCATAAGTTTCTTGACAAGAACCTCTTTAAGGGCTCCTGTCTCCTTATTGAACTGCTCGTCAAGTTTTGCAAGGTCAGCCTTCTCCTGAGCCTTGGTCTTCTTGCCTTTCTGAACGCGGCTGAACAATCTTGTGCCTATTACAACACCACGCAATGATGGGGTTGCCTTAAGAGAAGCCTCCTTAACATCGCCGGCTTTATCACCGAATATGGCACGTAGAAGTTTCTCTTCAGGAGATGGGTCAGACTCACCCTTAGGGGTAATCTTACCAATAAGAATATCGCCCGGCTCAATAAGAGCGCCAACACGTACGATACCGTTCTCCTCAAGGTCTTTGGTAGCATCGTCGCTTACATTAGGAATATCTTTTGTAAGCTCTTCCATACCTCTCTTGGTTTCACGAACCTCAAGAGGATATTCATCAACGTGAACAGAAGTAAGGATATCCTCACTTACAAGTCTTTCATTGATTACAATAGCATCCTCATAGTTGTAACCCTTCCAAGGCATGAATGCAACCTTAAGGTTTCTACCAATGGCAAGTTCTCCGTTTTGAGTGGAGTAGCCTTCAGTAAGAATCTGTCCTTTGACAACGCGGTCTCCCTTGCGAACAATAGGACGCATATCAATGGTTGTGCTTTGGTTGGTTTTCAAGAATTTAGATAGAGTGTATTCCTTAACAGGAGAGTCAAACATAACAAACAACTCATCATCAGTGTAGTCATATTTGATTCTTATTGTGGTTGCATCAACAAACTCAACAACACCGTCTCTCTCTGCTGTTATTTGGGTTCTGGAGTCACGGATAAGCTGGCTCTCAAGACCTGTACCAACAATAGGAGCCTCAGTGCGTAGTAGAGGAACTGCCTGACGCATCATGTTTGAACCCATAAGTGCACGGTTAGCATCGTCATGCTCAAGGAATGGGATAAGAGCGGCGGCTATTGATGCAATCTGTTGAGGAGCAACGTCCATAAGTTCAACCTCTTCAGGAGCAACAACAGGGAAGTCAGCATCTTTTCTTGATTTAACCCTTGTGCGAATGAAGTTTCCGTCATCATCAAGAGGAGCGTTACCTTGAGCAATTATCTTGCCCTCCTCCTCTTCAGCGGTCATATAAATGATGTCATCTTTGTTAAGGTCAACCTTCTTGTCTGCAACCTTACGATACGGAGTCTCAATAAATCCAAGGTCATCAATCTTTGCATATACGCAAAGAGAAGAGATAAGACCAATGTTAGGACCTTCAGGAGTCTCAATAGGACAAAGACGTCCGTAGTGAGTGTAGTGAACGTCACGAACCTCAAATCCGGCACGGTCTCTTGACAAACCGCCGGGACCAAGGGCTGACAAACGGCGCTTGTGAGTTATTTCAGCAAGGGGGTTGGTTTGGTCCATGAACTGAGATAGTGCATTTGTTCCAAAGAATGAATTTATGACAGACGATATTGTCTTGGCATTAACAAGGTCAATAGGAGCAAACACCTCATTGTCCCTGACATTCATTCTTTCACGTATTGTTCTTGCCATACGGGCAAGACCTACGCCAAATTGGTTGTAAAGTTGCTCACCAACTGTTCTTACTCTACGGTTGCTTAGGTGGTCAATATCATCAACGTCAGCCTTTGAGTTAAGAAGTTGGATAAGATATTGCATAATTGCAATGATGTCCTCCTTAGTAAGAATCTTAACTTCAGGAGAGATATCAAGATGCAGTTTCTTGTTTATTCTATATCGGCCTACATCACCAAGGTCATATCTCTTTTCAGAGAAGAACAGGTTAGTGATAACCTCTCTTGCTGAGGCGTCATCAGTTGGCTCAGCATTTCTTAACTGACGGTAAATGTAGTTGATAGCCTCTTTCTCAGAGTTACTTGGGTCTTTTTGCAAAGAGTTGTAGATGATTTCATAGTCAGACTGGTTTACATCCTCTCTGTGAAGCAGAATTGATTGTATGCCTGATTCAAAAATCTTATCAACGTCATCCTGTGTAAGAACAGTCTCACGCTCTACAACAACCTCATTACGGTCAATTGATACAACCTCACCGGTATCCTCATCAACAAAGTCCTCCACCCATGTCTTCAATACTCTGGCGGCAAGAGTTCTGCCAACCACCTTCTTCAAGGTGGCCTTTGAAACCTTAACCTCTTCAGCAAGATTGAATATTTCAAGGATGTCCTTATCTGTCTCAAATCCTATGGCACGTAAAAGTGTTGTTACAGGCAATTTCTTTTTACGGTCAATGTAGGCATACATTACATTGTTTATATCTGTAGTAAACTCTATCCATGAACCACGGAACGGAATAATACGAGCAGAATACAACTTTGTGCCGTTTGCGTGCAAACTTTGACCGAAGAATACGCCTGGAGAACGGTGTAACTGTGAAACAACTACACGTTCCGCACCATTTATGACAAAAGTTCCCTTTTCAGTCATATATGGAATAGGACCAAGATAAACATCCTGGATAGAAGCGTCAAAATCTTCATGATCCGGGTCTGTGCAATACAATTTCAGTTTTGCCTTCAATGGAACACTATAGGTCAAACCTCTGTCAATACACTCAGCAATGGTGTAGCGAGGCGGGTCAATATAGTAGTCCAAGAACTCAAGAATGAAATTGTTGCGGGTGTCTGCTATAGGGAAATTCTCTGAAAATACCTTATACAGACCCTCGTTTTTCCTTTTCTCAGGAGATGTGTCCAATTGGAAGAAATCCTTGAATGATTTTAATTGTACCTCAAGGAAATCAGGGTACTCCAACGGATTTTTAATTGAGGAGAAATTTATTCTCTGATTATTATTACTCATAAAGAGGTTTTTTTTAAGACAACACTAAGAAAAAAACACGAAAAGGTTTAGAACCTTACCTGCAAGGTTCTAAACCGTAGTGTCCTGATACACAGGACATTAGATTACTTCAATTCAACTTCGGCACCAGCCTCTGTCAATTGTTTCTTCATGTTTTCTGCGTCGTCCTTAGAAAGACCTTCCTTAATTACAGAAGGAGCGGCATCAACTAAGTCCTTAGCCTCTTTCAAGCCAAGACCTGTCAATTCCTTAACAAGCTTAACTATTTGAAGTTTAGCGGCACCAGCTGACTTAAGTTCAACATCAAATGATGTCTTCTCTTCAGTTGCAGGGGCTGCACCACCTGCTGCAGGTGCTGCCGCTACTGCTACAGCGGCTGCTGCTGGTTCAATACCATACTCATCTTTAAGAATTTGAGCAAGTTCATTTACGTCTTTTACAGTTAGGTTTACCAACTCTTCTGCAAGTTTTTTCAAATCTGCCATTGTTTTATAAAATTTAAATTGTTACTAAATTAAGTTAATTATTCTGCTCTCTCACCAAGAGTCTTAAGCACACCATGAATTGTATTGCCACCTGATTGCAAAGCGGATAGTACGTTTTGCATAGGAGACTGTAGCATGCCGATGATCTCGCCAAGGAGTTCTTCCTTTGATTTCAATGCTATCAATGTGTCTAGTTGGTTTGCACCAATATAGAAACACTCTTGCACATACGCTGCCTTAAGTTCAGGTTTATCGTTAAGCGTCTTTTTCATGTCTTTGATAAGACGGGCAGGCGCATTTCCGTTATTACAGAACATTATTGCAGTTGAGCCTTTAAGAGTGTCAAAAAGTGATGAGTAATCACATTCCAACTCCTCAAGAGCCTTTTGAAAGAGGGTGTTCTTTACAACCATAAGCTTGATGTCTGATTTGAAGCAGTTTTGTCTTAATTTGAAAGTCTGTTCTGCGTTCAAACCTGAAGCGTCAGTGATATAGAAATGGCTGTAAGAGGAAATAGTCTCTTTCAGAGTGCTGATTAATGCCGCTTTATCTTCTTTTTTCATTCTGATAATTCTTTATGGGTTATTCAGCTGCTTTAGGGTCAATTTTAATACCCTTACTCATAGTGCTTGAAAGATAAATGCTCTTGATGTAGACACCTTTTGCAGAAGATGGTTTCAACTTGACAATAGTGGCAAGGAACTCTTTTGCATTTTCAGCAATCTGTTCTGCAGTGAATGACACCTTACCTATAGAGGTGTGTACAATACCTGCCTTGTCAACCTTAAAGTCAATTTTACCTTGTTTTACTTCCTTAACGGCTTTGCCTACTTCATTGGTAACGGTACCGCTCTTTGGGTTAGGCATCAATCCACGAGGACCAAGCACACGACCAAGGGCACCAATTTTACCCATTATAGATGGCATGGTTATGATGACATCAACGTCAGTCCAACCGCCTTTTATCTTTTCAATATACTCTTCAAGTCCGACATAGTCAGCACCAGCGGCTTTAGCCTCTTCTGCAACGTCGGGTGTACACAATGCAAGTACCCTTGTCACTTTACCTGTACCGTTTGGAAGAGAAACAACGCCTCTTACCATTTGGTTTGATTTACGTGGGTCAATACCAAGACGAACATCAATGTCAACTGATGCGTCAAACTTAGTAGTGGTAATCTCCTTAACAAGAGCGGATGCTTCAGCAAGTGAGTAACTTTTACCAGTCTCAACTTTTGAAGCAACTTCTTTTTGTTTTTTTGTCAGTTTACTCATGATTAAAACCAGTTAAAAATTAAACATTTTGAGGAAATTCGCCCTTAACGGAAATACCCATACTTCTAGCTGTCCCGGCTACCATTCTCATGGCAGATTCAACAGTAAAGCAGTTCAAGTCAGGCATCTTGTCTGTTGCTATAGTCTTTACCTGATCCCAAGTGACTTCCGCAACTTTCTTACGGTTAGGTTCAGCAGAACCTCCCTTTTGCTTTGAAGCCTCAAGAAGTTGGATTGCTACAGGAGGAGTCTTTACAATAAAGTCGAAAGACTTGTCTGTGTAGTAGGTAATGACAACAGGAAGAATCTTGCCTGCTTTGTCCTGGGTCTTAGCATTGAATTGTTTGCAAAAGTCCATTATGTTGATACCCTTGGAACCCAAGGCAGGACCAATAGGAGGGGCAGGATTAGCCGCACCGCCTTTTACTTGCAATTTAAGTTGTCCAGCAATTTCTTTTGCCATAATATCAAATACTAAACGTTAATAAATAAAAATATTGGAAGAGGAACAAGATAAGCGTAACCTTTACTGTTCCTTTTCAACTTGCATAAAACTAAGTTCCAACGGAGTTTTACGTCCGAAGATCATAACCATAACCTTGAGTTTCTTCTTCTCCTTGTTAACCTCTTCAATGGTTCCGGTGAAGTTGTTGAATGGACCCGAAGTTACCTTTACATTTTCGCCGACTGTGTAAGGGATATCAAGTTCCTCCTCATCTTGAGTCTTGTCAACCTCTCCTAAGATACGGCTGACTTCATTTGGACGTAGAGGCACCGCCTTGCCATCCTTGCCGCCAAGATATCCCAATACATTAGGTGTGTTGCGGATAATGCCAACAACCTCACCTTCAAGTAATGCTTCAATCAAGACATAGCCGGGAAGATAAGAGCGTTCCTTGATAATTTTCTTACCATCGCGAACCTGATAGACCTTTTCAGTAGGTATCAGAACTTGTGAAACGTGGTTGGCAACAACAGGGTTTCGCTTCATTTCCGCTTCAAGATATTCACGTACTTTGTGTTCTTTCCCGCTGATGGCCTTTACCACATACCAACGCTTTTCAGACTGTTCAGCCATTTCAATACCTCCTTAAATTAGCCTAACAAACTGTAAATAAACTTCATGATCTCTTCAAAGCCAAGGTCTATTAACCAGATAATGAGTGATAGAATAAGGGAAGCAACAAGTACTACCACTGCACTGTTGGTTAACTCTTTCATAGATGGCCATGTAGTTTTATGAACGAGTTCGTTGTAAGATTCTTTACAATAATCAACTATCTTCATAGTGTTAAAGTTTTTTTGTTGCACGGGTCGAGAGGCTCGAACTCCCGACACCTGGTTTTGGAGACCAGCGCTCTACCAACTGAGCTAGACCCGTAAATTAGTTAATAGTTAAAAAAGAATAGTTAATAGTTGAGCCTTTCCCTTAGCGTACCTACGGAGCGAAGCGACAGAGGGCTTTAGCCCGAACGCTTGGCGTAGGGGTCTGGGGATACGCCCCAGTAAAAAAGGAAATAAATTACTGAAATTTTATAAAAATTGGTTTAGGGTGAATTTCACCCTAAACCTAATTTTTAATTAGAAAATTTCAGTAATTTGGCCTGAACCTACTGTTCTACCACCCTCACGGATAGCGAAACGAAGACCAGCTGAGCAAGCTACCGGATAGATAAGCTTAACTCTGATCTCAAGGTTATCACCTGGCA
>JAZUKL010000071.1:0-8179 GCA_045643245.1 Candidatus Enterocola sp. | reverse complement strand
GCCGTTAAACTGGGCTGTTGAGAGCCTGAAATGGAAAACTCTTGTAAATCAAATTCAAGCAATGCCGTTCTTTGCGGCGTTCAAATCTGTTCTTATGGGACTTGCATCGGGGTTCTTTACTCCTAACAGAATATGCGACCCCGTAGGCAGAATACTTTTGCTTGATAATGGTAACAAATCAAAAGGAGTAATGTTTTCAATAGTCAGTACCATTGCACAATCATTTGCAGGCTGCGTTTTCTTACTTATTGCAATAATCGCCATTCCATCGGCACATTTTGCCATTTCAGAATCACTCATTGGCTTGCAGGCTTTTGCCTTGGTGTTTATATCAATCATAACCCTAATATACTTTACCATCCCGTTATGGTCAGGGAAAATCATCATTTCAAAATATGAGGTGTTGGACAAATTCTTTAAGGCAATAGACTCAGTTTCATATACTATTCTAATGAAAGTTTCCGCACAATCAATACTCCGATACGCAATTTACTGCTTCCAATACTATCTTACACTAAAGTTTTTTAGCGTTGATATAAGTATTACAGAAGCCTTGATATTGATACCAATAAACTACTTTTTAATATCAGTGACTCCATCCGTTTCTTTCTCAGAAATTGGAATAAGAGGGGCATACGCATCATTACTGATAGGAAGCATTACTGCAAACCAAGTGGGAGCGGCACTTGCCGCTGTTACCGTTTGGTTTATTAACTATGTGGCACCCATGATTGTGGGTTCAATTTTTGTGGCAAAACATAAATAATAATAACTATGGAAAAAAGATTGCCTAACATTGTGGTTTTTACAGGGGCAGGAGTATCTGCCGACAGTGGCATTGCAACATTCAGAGACAGTGACGGACTATGGTGCAATCATAGTGTGGAAGAGGTTTGCACCGCTGAAGCCATGATTTGGAACAGGAAAGGGGTGATTGATTTTTATAATGAACGCCGAAAAGAGTTACTGACAAAAGAACCAAACGCCGCTCATATTGCAATTGCAAAACTTGAAAAATATTTTCCTGTTAAAGTCATTACTCAAAACGTTGATAACCTACATGAACGTGCAGGAAGTACAAACATTACCCATTTGCATGGAGAACTTATGAAACTGCGCAGTAGTGATGATGAAACCGCAACTGTGCCAATAAATGGTTGGAAACAGGAATATGATGCCAAGCACCCTGACGGGTCTTTACTAAGACCTTATATCGTTTTCTTTGGGGAAAGTGTGCCTAATCTTGCAAAAGCCATAGAGATTACCCACTCAGCAGATATTTTTATAGTTATAGGCACATCATTAAAAGTTTACCCCGCCGCATCACTTCTTCAGTATGTACGGCAGGGTGTACCTGTTTACTTAGTGGACCCTGGCAATCCAGATTTAGTAGGAGTTGGCGAGCCATTCACCTTTATTAAAAAACGTGCCGCAGAGGGCGTTCCGGAATTAGTGGAGACACTTATTAAAACGCTGAACTCTTAAGTTTCAGCCCTGCTGCTTCATCTAATCCAAACATTAGGTTCATATTTTGAACCGCTTGCCCCGATGCACCTTTAAGCAAATTGTCTATTATTGACAAAACAAGCAGTTTTTCTCCATGTTTTTCTACATGGACAATTGCCTTGTTTGTATTGACCACTTGCTTCATATCAGGATTCTCATCCATAACAAATGTAAACGCGGCATCCTTGTAGAACTCCTTATATAGTTTTACTGCATCCTCTTCACTTAATTTGCTATCCAAATAAGACGCTATAAATATTCCTCTTGCAAAATCACCCCTGAAAGGAATAAAATTAATTGCCTTGTCAAAATTTGGCTGAAGTTTGTGCATCGTCTGGTTTATCTCTATAAGATGTTGATGCTCAAATGCCTTATAAACAGACAAATTATTATTCCTCCAGCTGAAATGTGTTGTGGCACCAGGTTTTACGCCTGCACCTGTAGAACCTGTGATACCTGTGGTCTGCACTTCAGAGTTAAGCAACCCGTTAGCGGCAAGAGGCAATAGACCAAGTTGGATTGCAGTTGCAAAACAACCTGGATTTGCAAGCAATGTGCAATTCTTTATGCGTTCCCTGTTTATTTCAGGTAATCCATAAACATACCCGTTGCTTTCATTCCTATAATCTTGAGCCAAATCTATTACCCTAAGAGACTCCGGTTTTTTATGTTCAGCCCAAAACTCTGTGCTTTTGCCATGACCTGAACACATAAATACCACATCTATTGAATTTAAGTCCATTTCATCGGTAAAATCCATATCTGTTTCACCAAACATACCTTCATGGACAGAGTATAGTTTATTACCGGCATTACTGCTACTATTAACAAACTTAACTTCAACATCAGGGTGGTTAAGAAGTATTCTTAACAACTCTCCTGCGGTATAACCCGCACCACCTATAATTCCTACTTTAATCATATTATTGTCTCTCATTCGGATGAGCAAGATAATATGCACGCAGTGCTGTGGAAGTTACCTTAATAAAGCCTTTTGCATCTTCGGAACTCCAAGCCTTAGCCGTTTCACCATACTCACCAAGTTTATTCTTAACCAAATCATTTGGAGAATCAACTCCAACTGTCTGGAATCCTAACGGACGTAATTCCAATGTAACTTCTCCCGTTACATTACGCTGACTACTTTGAAGCATTGCCTCAATATCAGGCATAACAGGTTCAAGATATTGGCTTTCATGCAGGAACATTCCATACCAATTTGATACCTGGTCTTTCCAATATTGTTGCCATTTACTAAGAGTGTATTTTTCAAGGAATCTGTGTGCTCCAATGATAAGCATAGGGGCGGCAGCCTCAAAACCTACTCTACCCTTAATGCCTATAATTGTATCTCCAACATGGCAATCTCTGCCAATGCCGTATGCCGCACCAATCTCCTCCACCGCTTGAATTGCCTTAATTTTATCTGAAAATTCCTTTCCGTTTACACTGCAAAGTTCACCTTTGTCAAATCCTAACTTCAATATTTCCGGACCCTCTTTTGTAGGGTGCTTCAAATATGCAGATTCAGGCAAACCTTGCTTTGAATCAAGTATCTCTCCACCACATATTGATGTACCCCAAATTCCTACGTTATAAGAGTACTTTAACTTGGTGAAATCGGCAAAAAATCCGTTTTTATTAAGGTAATCAACTTCCTCCTGTCTACTTAAGTTACCATCTCTTGTAAGGGTTATTATCTCCACTCCAGGAGCCATTACAAGGAATGTCATATCAAAACGGATTTGGTCATTACCGGCACCTGTTGAACCATGGGCGATTGCAGAAGCACCTATCTCATTTGCATATCTGGCAATTGCAATGGCTTGAAAAATACGCTCGGAACTTACAGAAATAGGATAACAATTGTTACGTAACACATTTCCAAACACCATGTATTTCAAACTCTTATCGTAGTACTCTTGTGTTACATCAAGGGTTACATATTTCTTTGCACCCAATTTATAGGCATTCTCTTCATTCTTCTTTAACTGTTCTGCACTGAATCCGCCTGTATTTGCACAAGCCGCATAAACTTCATAACCTTTTTCTTTTGCAAGATACATAACGGTGTAAGAGGTGTCCAATCCACCGCTAAAAGCAACTACTACTTTTTTCATTTTTTTCTAAATTTTTAAGAGTTTATATATACCCATTCCAGTGGCTCATACCTTCTGTGAAGGTATTCGTCCCTCCCATAACGGTTCTGTGAACCTATGGGTCCCTCCCACTATACGACTGCGTGGGTGCAGACGCACTGTTATGGGTATATACAAACTCTTCTTTACCATAAAACTATTAATTATTAAATCCGTTTGGGAATCTTTGCTTGATTATATTCAGCACTTCAGGGTCCTTTTCCAACTCCTCGTTGGCATCGCGTACACTGCGTTCACGTTGAGGGTCATAGAGCATTCCTGTACATACACAGTATCTTCTGTCCGTACGTTTGAGGACATCATGGTTTATACAACCCTCACATCCTTTCCAAAATGACTCATCATCAGTAAGTTGGGCAAATGTTACCGGAATATAGCCATGTTCCGTATTCAATTTCATGACCGCCGCTCCTGACGTAAGACTGAAAATCTTTGCTTCAGGCCAGCGCATGCGGGCAAGTGTGAATGTAACATGCTTAATTCTTTTGGCAACGCCCAATCCTCTGAATTTTTCAGGAACAATAAGACCTGATGTAGTGACATAATGTTTTCCTCCCCAAGTCTCAATATAACTGAACCCTGCAAACTCTTCTCCGTAAAGAGCAATAACCGCTTTACCTTCAAGCATTTTCTGCTTTACATATTCCGGATTACGTTTTGCTATTCCCGTTCCTCTTACAGCAGCCGCAGCCGCAATTGTTGACAGAATTGTATCAACATATTTGACATGACTTTCATCAGCCACCACTATTTTTATATCCGACGCTTCCATTTCAAAAATGAACAACTGTTCAAGACTTCTCTATTAGTTTTGTAATAATCATTGTCAACTCATCTCTTGAAAAACCTTCCCTTGGGATAACAAGAATGGTGTCATCACCAGCAATTGTACCAAGAATGGCATTTGTGGAATCCCTGTCTATTTCTGAAGCAATGGCGGCGGCATAGCCCGATTTTGTTTTTATAACGGCAAAAGGTCCTGAGAACTCAAGAGAATTTACCCCTATCAATTTAGGGTCTGCCGGCACCGATGCTGAGAAACTGTTTATTGGCACCACATAGCGGTATTCACCAGTAGTAGTCAGGTTCTTTGATATTTTAAGCCTCTTCAAATCCCTTGACAACGTTGCCTGAGTCAGATTGTAGCCGTTCTTTCTGAGAATCTCCAACAATTCCTCCTGACTTGAGACATAATTGTCAATGCAAATCTGTCTGATAAACTTTATCCTATCGCTCTTGTTTTTCATAAGTTTTGAATAAATATTCAGTTTTTCTGCAAAAATCATGCAAATTTATACAAAAAAAGTAGAATAACCAAAGATTATCCTACTTTTTATGCAATTTCTATAACTTATTACTTGCCAAGAGAGCCAAGTAGAGTTGACAACGCTGAAACTGCAGCGGAACTAACATCTGAAGTTGCAGTATTAACCTTTCCTGCTGCAGAAGTTATTGCGGATGTGGCGGCAGATGTAGCGGCTGATGTGGCTGCTGATGTCAATGAGTTCAAATCAATGTTAGACAGAGCGGATATTGTATTGTCAACATTTGAAGTATTAACCAACCCCAATGCACTTTGAACCATACCACCTGCAAAATCCTTATAAAACTCCTTATCCTTGGCATTATCCTTTATTGTCGCAACACTTGTAGCAAGAGTGGCAATATTAAGTAAATTACTTGTATTTGAAAAATCAAGTTTGCCGGCAGCCTTATAGTTGTTATAAAGGTTAATCAGTGATGAACCTGCTGTTGAACCCGCCTGTTTTGCAGCCGATGTTGCTGTTGCAGACTGAACACCAAGCATTGAAGCAACGGTACTTGAAATACTTGAATTAGATGAAGCAGCACTTGATGTAGAGGATGAGCTGCTTGACTTACAACCTGTCATTGCCAATGCAAATATTGCACATAGAGCAATAGAAATAAATTTTGTCTTCATTTTTAATAATTTTTATAGTTAATAATAGAATTTTTATTTTTTGCAAAATTACAAAAAAACTTTCAACAACTAAACCTTAAACCTCTAAACTTTATATGATTTTTGTTACCGTGCTTTGAACCCTATCAATTTCACCCTCCTTAAATTGCTCCGGAAACAGCACAATAAAATTATTTTCCTTAAGATTCTCCACTAAATATGGAATAGTGCTTTCAAGAGCAGGAGTATATGACAAACTATGTCTACGAGCCAAAACAGCAATCAAAAGGTCATTCGGTTCCAATACTTTTACACAATCCTGAATAGAGAACTCACTGCTCTCAACAAATGTAGGATTGAATTTTATCTGTCCTCTACGCATACTCCTCTTAAAGGAAAAGTATGTATCGGATGTACAATGCAACTCCAAATCCGCCCCTGTTTGCGATGCAATAGTAACAACACTTTGACACCATAATGAAAATCCGCTCTCATTCTCTGCTCCTTTAGGAGCCACTACAACAACCTTATGTATTGTTCCCAACGGCTGACATGATGACAATATGTAAATCATTCTGTTTACTCCGTCAAGAACCTTTTCGGTCAGAGTTCCAAAGAAGTTGTCAGCAATAGTAACCTTAGGACTTATGCCCATAACCACTTCTGAGATGTTTTTCTCTCGTACCACATTAATGATACCGCTTGCTACATTAAGGTCATATCGTTTGATTTTCTTAACCTTATTATCAGATGACGCACCAAGATATGCGGCACGCTCAAGCAACTTATCGCTACCTGCTGAAGATTTGTCATCAACACTATTATAATCTACTACGTTAAGCGCATACATCGGCTGTTTGTACTTACTATCATTAAGAATAACAGCAAGTTCCATCAACTTTTCAAGTTTCTCATTGTTTGACACAGGAATCAAGATACGCTTTTCAGGTCTATAATCAGATTTCTTACTTTTTACGGCATCCTCAGCCACAGCAATCCTTTTTGAAGCGTTTTCGGTAACAACAGAACTTATTATACAGGTAATCAATATCATTATTACCGTTCCGTTAAGCACCTCTTCTGTTAAAAGCCTTATCGGACTACCCGATGCAGAAATTCCTACAATTGTGTTATATCCTAACATAACGGCAGCCAAAGAATATGCCGCCTTGGCATTGCTAAGTCCAAACATCATATCCCCTTCCGCCCTGCTCATCCTATATGTTAAACGTGTTGCCTGTGCCGCCAAATATTTTGAAACCGTAGCCATAATTGTCATAACCAAAGCAATTAAAATGGTTTCATAACCGCTGAAAATCATTCTTAGGTTTACAATCATACCTACACTTATAAGGAAGAACGGAATAAAGATTGCATTACCTACAAAATTTATTCTGTTCATGAGCGGAGAACGTTTTGGAATAAGTCTGTTCAGTGATATACCTGCAAGAAAAGCACCTATTATATATTCAACACCTGCCAAATGAGCAAGGAATGATGACAGTAACACAAGAGCAAGTACAAATATATATTGCAGAATATTATCAGCATAGTGTTTGAAGAACCATCTTGCCAAAGCAGGGAACACCCACATCACAATGAAACCATACAATACAAGTGATGTTATAAATTTTAGCCAAAACATATATGTCATATCGCCCTTAACCACCTCAAGCACTACTGCAAGTGTAAGCAACGACAATAACATTGATATCATTGTGGCTCCTACAGTTATCGGAACAGACCTGTTATCGCTTACACCATATCTGGTTACAATTGGATAAGCCAAAAGAGTGTTTGAAGCAAACATACTTGCAAGCACTATTGATGAAGGAAGCGAGAAACGAAGAAGATAGATTCCTGTAACAATTCCAAGAACCATTGGAATAATGAATGTGTATAATCCGAATACTATGCTCTTATTGCGGTTATGGTTAAAGTCATTCATATCCATATCCACACCGGCAATAAACATAATGTACAGCATTCCCACTTGTCCAAAAAGGTGGAAACTGCTGTCATTGTCAAGCAAACCTATACCATTCGGACCAAATATCACACCTGCAAGAATAAGACCTACAATGTGAGGGATATGAAGTTTGTCAAATATGAGAGGAGCAAACAGAATAAAGAGCAGTACTAATGAGAATATAAGTACCGGGTCTGTCAACGGGAGAGTTATATATTGACTGATTTGCTCCATTTGACCGATAGTTTTGGATATTATCCCCTGGTTTGTCCGTTGCCGTTTATCAACCACTTGTACGTGGTTAGTTCAGGCAATGCCATTGGACCACGGGCATGCAGTTTTTGAGTGCTGATACCTATCTCTGCCCCCATACCAAATTGGGCTCCGTCAGTAAAACTTGTTGGTGCGTTTACATAAACACAAGCGGCATCCACCTCTTTTTGGAATCGGGCGGCAACCTCAGCATTCTCTGTAATAATGCACTCACTATGCTTTGAACTGAATGTTGCTATATGTCTCAATGCACCGTCAAGGGAATCAACCGTTTTAAGTCCCATACGGTAATCCATAAACTCCTTTCCAAATGTGTTTTCTGTTGCTTTTTCAAGCAATGTGTCAGGATAT
>JAZUKL010000070.1:0-4633 GCA_045643245.1 Candidatus Enterocola sp. | reverse complement strand
AGCCCATCCAGCTACGTCCTGGAGAAATGCGTTCCGAGTTTGGTCGTGACTATACACGTATTCTTCACTCTAATGCTTACCGTCGTCTAAAACACAAGACCCAAGTTTTCTTAAACATAGATAATGACCATATTTGTACTCGTATGGAGCATGTAACTCATGTGGGTTCCGTTGCGTTTACACTTGCTGAGGCTTTGGGCTTGAATCTTGAGTTGGTTAAGGCTATCGCACTTGGACATGACCTTGGTCACGCACCTTTTGGGCATCACGGAGAGATGGTTTTGAACAATATCACAAAGGAGTATCTGAAAGAGTCATTTTGGCATGAGCGTAACGGACTTCATTTTATTGACGATATAGAGATTTTGCCTGACCATCAGGAGCGTATGCAGAATCTGAATCTTACGTATGCAGTAAGAGACGGCATAATTTCACATTGCGGAGAGATTGATGAGAGTAGCCTGAAACCTCGTACGCAACTTATTGATTTGAATGACTTTAAGAAACCGGGACAGTTTCAGTCATGCACATGGGAGGGTTGTGTTGTAAAGTTGTCTGACAAGATTGCGTATTTAGGCAGGGATATAGAGGACGCAACTATTCTTGGCTATTTTAGTGATGCTCAAAAAGCGGAATTGCGTGAAATGTCAGCTGCTTTTGGAAACGGTGAGTCCATTAACACCACTTCAATAATTCATAATCTGATTTTTGATATCTGTAGGAACAGTTCTCCTGAAAAAGGGTTGTGTTTCAGCCCTGAGGTGTATGAACTGTTATGTAGAATCAAGAACTTTAATAATGAAAACATTTATAAGAACCCACGCCTTGAAACTTATAGGAAGTATTCACAACTTATTATAAATGAATTATTTAGAGTATTGATGAAATACTACAGCGGCAGTGATACAATTCACTTGATTGTAAACCGCCGCTTTGACGGTCTTGATTTTGTAAGGGAGTTTGCAGAGTGGGTTACTATGTACTGTAATGATGGTATCGGGGATAAATCGTTATTAAAAATTCCATTTGAGAATTTGTGTAATAAGAAGATATACGGTTCATTAGGCACAGAGCAACTTTATGTAAAGGCTGTTGTTGACTATATTTCAGGAATGACTGACCTGTATGCCCAAAAATCATTTGAAGAGTTATTGAAATGTTAAAAAATTTAACACATTATTGATATGTCAAAAATTTATTCAGCGGTGGATGCCCTTATAGGCAGAACTCCTTTAATGGAGTTGAGGAACATAGAGAGGGAGTTTTCTCTAAAGTCTAATCTGATAGCAAAACTTGAGTTGTTTAATCCTGCCGGTAGTGCCAAGGACCGTGTCGCCAAATTCATTTTGGATGAGGCGGAGCAGTCCGGAAAACTTACTAAGGATTCAGTTGTTATTGAGCCTACGTCAGGTAATACAGGTGTAGGGCTTGCAAGTGTGGCGGCATCGCGTGGATATAGAGTGATAATAACCATGCCTGAAACCATGAGCGTTGAACGCCGTCAGCTTATGAAGGCGTACGGGGCAGAACTTGTGCTTACTGAGGGCTCAAAAGGCATGACAGGTGCAATTGAAAAGGCAAATGAACTTGCAAAGTCAATTCCGGGAGGTTTTGTTGCAGGTCAGTTTGTAAATCCTGCCAATCCAAAGGCACATTTTGACACTACAGGTCCGGAGATTTTTGCCGATACAGACGGCAATATTGATATTTTTGTGGCAACTGTAGGCACAGGCGGCACGCTTACCGGTACAGGCAAGTATTTGAAGAGTAAAAAGCCGTCAGTAAAGGTGGTGGCAGTGGAACCGGAGGCATCGCCGTTCCTTTCAAAAGGTGTTGCAGGTCCGCATAAGATTCAGGGAATAGGTGCCGGTTTTATTCCAGAGGTGCTTGATACAAGTGTTTACGATGAAGTAATTACCGTTTCAGACTCTGATGCATACTCTTTTGGCAAACTTATGGCACGCAAGGAGGGTGTGTTGGTTGGCATATCTTCAGGTGCGGCATTGTGTGCAGCGGTCAAGTTGGCACAACTTCCTGAAAATGCAGGTAAGAATATTATTGTTCTTCTCCCCGATACAGGAGAACGCTATCTTTCAACAGGAATGTTTGACTGAAAACGCCTCATATATTACCCTAAGGCTTCAAACAGGAACTTTATGCCAATCATAAGCACAAGGGCTGCAACTATATCAACAATAACTTTTGATTTGACTTTTGAGGCTATCATCACTCCAATTTGAGCCCCGATACAAGCCCCTGCTCCAAGACATAGTGCCACAATCCAATCAATATGTCCAAGAGCGGCGTGGGAGGTTGTGCCTGCTACAGCCGATACAGCAAGAATCACAGTAGAAGTGGCAACCGCACGCTTAACAGGAAATTTAAGCAGATAGGTCATCATTGGAACGTGGATTACCCCTCCGCCAATACCAAGAATACTTGCAAGAAAACCAACCCCTACGCTACATATAGTACCAAGTTTCCAATTATAGTTTTCAGGTATATCCATGTTTTCATCGGCGGTTCCACTCTTTTTGTTTGTTTTGTAAAACATATTTACGGCAAACAGGCAGAAGAAAAAGCCAAAAACAATAAAGAACACCTTCCCTTGCATAAAGTCTGCCACATAGCCGCCAAGAAACGCTCCGGGAATGGTTGCAATGGCAAATTTCCATGCTGCGTCCCAACACACCATCCTTCTTCTTATGTAGCCAATAGAACCGCTAAGAGAGTTTATGAACACAACAAACATTGATGTGCCAACTGCCATTTGAGGTGAAAATCCAAAGAAAAATGAGAGTAACGGCACAATGATAACTCCTCCCCCAATGCCAGCCATAGCACCAAGACAACCCACAAATATCCCTATTACTACATATATAATCATTTATTTAGGATTCAATTTTATAATGCTTCATTAAGGCAGAGTAGTCCTTCTGTTCCATAAAACACAAATCCTTCAAGTGATGCCTTGTCTTATTCCACCTGTGGATACCCTGAAAATAGATCACTTTCTTGTCATCTTTGAAAATAAAAGGGGTGATTCTGTTTGCCAGGCATTCCTTGAAAACTATTAATCTGCCAATAATACCATTGCTATCATCAAATGGCTGTGTGTTCTCAAACATAACAAGTATGTTTAAGATGTCATCAACAGACTTCTCTTTTAAGGAACTATATTCGGTTAATTCTTTTTTTAGTGCTTTTGCCTGAGCTTTATACTGTATGACAATATTTTTGTTTGCTCTATAGTCAAAGGTGCCAACTTTCAACATTGCGTAAAGATTAGCAATAAATATATCCGTCAGTTCGTCTCCGGCATGTTCAATTATGTAATCAAAGCAATCAAACTGGTTTAACATCTCAATAATCTCATCCACATTAATTGCACTATATATTGAGTATAGGGCATTGGCTTCATACATGCCTCTTATTTGCTCATACGTTAATGAGTTGCCGTCCAATCTATTGGAATTATAAGAAAAATCCAATAATGTCTTATAGTATATGCCACTTTCCTTTCTATTTGCAATCTCACCTTTTAGTGATAGAATCAAATGGGTTTCAGTGCATGTGCAATCGTCAGTCATTTCAATATTCTAAGCAAAAATAAGTCCTGCAAGCAAAATGGCTGACAACACATACATAGGTATTGTCAGTTTCTTATATCCGCCGATACAAAGATTAATAAACAGATAAGACAACATTCCTATAGCAAGTCCTGTGGAGACAGAATATGTGAATGGAATGGAAATTGAGCATAAGAAAAACGGCAACGCCTCTGACATATCATTCAAGTCAACATCTTTTATAGGAGTTATCATAAATGCACCTACAATTATCAGAACGGGAGCGACTGCAGCACTTGGAATTGCCAGAAACAGAGGGGAAAACAGCATAGCCAGACCAAAACATACGGCTATTACAAATGCTGTAAGTCCGCTCCTTCCACCTTCTGCAATGCCTGCCGCACTCTCAATATATGTTGTAGTGGTGCAAGTTCCAAACATGGCACCTGCCACTGTTGCTACTGCATCAGCCATAAATGCCTTTTTTATCGGGTAATCAGGACAGTTAGGGTCAATCTGCTTTGATTTTGTAATCACCCCTACCACTGTACCTATAGTGTCAAACATATCCATAAACAAGAATGTAAACACCACTATCAACATATCGATAGAGAATATCTCACTCCACTCAAATTTGCAGAATATAGGCTCAAGACTGCCAGGCATTGATATCACACCGTTATAATGAACCAGTCCGAAAGGTATAGCCACAATGGTGGTTGCAATGATACCAATCAACATTCCTCCCTTGATTTTCAGCGATACAAGAGTGCCAGCAATAACAAGGCCTATCAAACATATTATTACATTAGGGTCTGATATTGAGCCTAACGATACAACAGTTGAAGGATTGCTTACAACAATATGTGCGTTTTCAAAACCAATTAATGCTATAAACAGACCAAAACCAACACTCAAACCTATTTTCAAAGAACTTGGAATGGAATCAACAATCAAATTTCTAAGATTTGTAACAGTAAGCAGAATGAATATCAAACCTTCAATGAACACCGCTGTAAGTGCAAACTGCCAAGTGTGCCCCATTGTAAGGCATACAACAAATA
>JAZUKL010000069.1:0-37930 GCA_045643245.1 Candidatus Enterocola sp. | reverse complement strand
TATACAGGCCGGACGTGAACTTCGTGTAATTGTTGGTGCTGATAAAGTCAGCGATGCGGACACAGGGCGTCTGAGCGGTGAGATAGCAAAGAAGATACAGGACGAAATGACATATCCGGGACAGGTAAAAATCACTGTCATCCGTGAAGTCCGTTCCGTCGCAGTTGCGAAGTAAAGGGGCTGACTGGCTTTGACAGCGGGCAGAACCGGAATGTAAGCACGCAGAGCGTTGTAAGCAGGCTCTATAATCTGAACTTTCAAACAATATCTGGCGAAAACAACTTTGCTCTTGCTGCTTAATCGAATAATAGTAGATTGGCTTTGTCTGGCACAAGGTGCCGGAGCAAGACATCTCCCAAACGCCGTTGTCACGAGGATGTTTGAACAAGGAGGTGCAGTAATATCGGGACTCGCTTGAAGCAAGCTTCGTGCAACAAGTTAAAAATCAGAAGCTAAGGATACTCTTGGTGGCTTGGGTCTTGGGGTATCACTAAAATCAAGGCCAAGATAAGCGTGTAGAAAGCATTTTGTTTCCTCGTTTGGACGTGGGTTCAAGTCCCACCAGCTCCACAAACGAAAGGACTTCCGTTGGAAGTCCTTATTTCGTTTGTGGAGCTTTTTCCTTGTGTGGAGCGTTTTCTTTGTTACTTTTTGAAAAATAATATCAATTTTTTTCTATAAACCACACCTAACACAATCAGATAACAACCAAATAAAGATGACCAAACGAATCCTGGGTAAGTCAATCTCCAATCATTGGCATTTAATGGTTTGTATTTTATAGGAGAAACTATGACTGCAATTTGAGGTATCCGATTTAGTTCAGTCTCAGTATATACCAAGGCATCATTAATCCTAACTTTTTCATTAACGTATGATTTAGGATCTAATGACATTAGCACACCTGCACCCTTTTCTTTACTATTAGATACCAAATCGGTTACATATGTATTGGCTATGCTATCAATTTTATCGTCAATTTTTGGATATAAAGACATATTTGACTGCAAGGCAGCCTTTCTTCTATTTAGTCGTTCAACATAATATTTATTATTTTTAATATAATATAAAACACCTTCTTCTATTGCATCAAACACACTATCATCATCAACTAACACTTCAAGACTAAAGTAGTTCTGCAACATAGGACATAAGGGTTTATAAATCATTTCATCTAAGGCATCAATTACATATCCTGTTTTAGTGGTATCATAATAACAAATTGCATGTGGCCAAATTGAAATAATATGGTTTGTCAATTCAACAGGCATATTCATAGCAGTTGATTTATATTGAGGAGAGGTTCCTGCAAACACTTTAAAATCAGAAATAAAATCACTGCTATTTACACATTCGCTTTTAAGAATCATGTGTGCAGTATACCTTGGATTGTATGTCCCATATAGGTAAGCAGCTGATAATCCCAATATTATAGCAATTATTGCCACCCACCATTTATTAACAGCAAACTTTAGCAAGAATACTATAGTATTCCAGATATATTTGACAAACCAATTCCAACAAATCTTTAATATATCCAATAGATCCATCTCTTTGTTAACATTTTCGTTTTCCATATTCTAATTAATTAAGTTTAATAATTTGACCAATTACAGGAGCCTCATTATAAGGCATATTGTTCAGTTCATATAATTTTATCAGTTTTATTCCGTATTTCTGTGATATTGAGTGCATTGACTCCCCTTTTTCAACTATATGTTCAGGACAGTACGCACATTTTGAATGCTTTGGTCTAAGATACACAATCTCACCAGGCTCAGGCTGTCTGTCACCCTTTTCAACATCGTTGTACACATATATGAGATTAAACGGAATATGATACTTTACGCCAATAGTATAATAAGTTTCACCTTTTTGAGCGTATGTATGCTTGACATCAAGAACAGAATCAGATTCCGCCTTATATTTAACTGGCATAGAGGCAGGCGCCATTAAATCATATTGATGCAGATTGTGTTCCTCTATCAAATTAACAAGTCTTGTAGGATATTTGGGGTCAGTGGCATAACCGGCCTCCTTCAAGCCCTTTGCCCAACCCTTATAATCAGTTCTGTCAAGTTCAAACAAAAAAGAATATCTTGCACGATTCTTTATGAACTGAGAATGGTCAATAAATGACTCTTCTGCACTATCATACTTTCTGAAACACTCATGATTGGCATCGTCATCATGATACATTCTCTCCCCCGACCACTCATTATGACATTTTATACCGAAATGATTATTTGCTTCCACAGCAAGTTCACTCTTTCCCAAACCTGATTCCAATATTCCTTGTGCCAATGTAATACTTGCAGGAATCCCGTAATCATACATTTCCCTTATGGCAATATCTTTATATAATGCCACATAATCGTCATACTCATCGGCAATAAAATTTGATATAGGAGCAAATGTTATTACTAGTAATAGAACAATTTTTTTCATCAAACCACACATTAAAGTACAAAGTTACATATTTTTAATGTGACAACAAAAAAAATTAGTAACTTTGTAGTATGATTACTGAACATACTACGATACCCACAGATTTTGCCACTTTGGTTGACAAAGCAAAAGAGATGACCCGTAACTCATACGCACCTTATTCCAATTTCAGGGTTGGAGCGGCTGTTCTTATGTCTGACGGTTCCGTTATTACAGGAGCCAATCAGGAGAACGCAGCCTACGGAGACTCAATTTGTGCTGAAAGAGTTGCACTACTTTTTGCCACAGCAAACTATCCTGAGCTTAAACCTGTTGCATTAGCCATTGCGGCATACAGCAATGGGAAATTCACTGAAGATTACATTAGTCCGTGCGGTTCATGTCGTCAAGTGATATCAGAAATGGAGAACAGGTTTACCTGTTCCATCAAAATAATAATGTACGGAACCTCAAAGAGTTGCATTGTTGATACAATTAAAGATTTACTGCCTCTGACTTTTGGAGAAAATACACTCAAATAATTAATGAAACTTATCAAAATATTACACTTGTACATTCTTAGAAACTTTCTTAAGACGTTTTCCATAACGTTTTTTGTAAGTCTTTTTGTACTTGTTATGCAATTCATGTTTCATTATGCTGATGATTTGATTGGAAAAGGAGCGGGAATATGGCCTATCACCAAATTGTTTTTTTACTCAACAATGTCATTGATACCGTTATCCCTACCGTTATCAATACTGCTTGGTTCCTTAATGACATTTGGAAACTTAGGAGAAAGGCTTGAACTTCTTTCAATGAAAGCGGCAGGCATTTCCTTGTCAAGAATACTTGCCCCACTGATAATAGTTATTGGTCTTATGTCCATTGGAAGTTTCTTTTTTGCAGATAAAGTGCTTCCAAAAGCCCAAGTGCAAATGTGGACACTATTATTTTCCATACGAGAGAAATCTCCCGAACTAAACATTCCTGAAGGTTCTTTCTACAGCGACATCAAAGGAATTAACATGTATGCAGGAAAGAAAAAGGACGGATTCCTATATGATGTTGTGATATATGACCTTTCAAACGGATTTGACAACACCTCCATAATACTTGCAGATACAGCAAAAATTGAGATGTCAAAAGATAAGACATACTTACTGCTGACTCTGTTCAACGGAGAATCCTTTGAAAATATGTCCCAAAGTTCAAAGTCAGGGATGTCAAACGACGAAGGTATTATTCCATACAGACGAGAATCATTCAAAAGGAAAAAAATGGCAATTGATTTTGACGCAAATTTTACAGAAATAAGTTCATCTTTTCTTGATTGTCAGTCTGTAAGTAAAGACATACATGAATTACAACACACCATTGACTCCATGACTCAAAAAGTTGATTCCATTACTAATTCACAAATAATTAGACAACAAACAATAGCATATTTTGGATATACTGAAATAAACACAGCCCTTAAGGAATCTGAAAACCATGACATTAATTATATGAATTCTAAAATTGAAGACATCTATATGAGACTGGATTCCATTGATAAAACACAGATTTTAGACAATGCCATATCACGTTGTCATACTATATACAACGATATAGAATACGACAAGGCTGTAACTGATTGGATGCATCAAGAAATTAGAATTCATGGTATAGAATGGCATAAAAAATTCACACTTGCTTTTGCATGTTTCATATTCCTATTTATTGGTGCACCACTTGGTGCAATCATAAGAAAAGGTGGTATGGGTATGCCAATTGTTATATCTACAGTATTGTTTATTGTCTATTACATTATTGATAACACAGGTTATAAAATGGCGAGAGAAGGCATTTGGGAGGTATGGTGCGGAATGTGGCTCAGTGCATTTATTCTACTTCCATTGGGAATAACACTAACATATCTTGCCGCCACCGATAACACCGTTATGAATGGCGAGGCATTCAAGATGTTTTTCAACAAAATTAAAAACAAATATAAAAAAAATGAAACTAAACACAATTGAAGAGGCAATTTCTGATTTCAAAAAGGGTGAATTCCTTATTGTAGTGGATGATGAGGACCGTGAAAATGAAGGCGATTTTATTACTGCCGCTGAAACAATAACCCCTGAAAAGGTTAATTTCATGTTAAAATACGGACGAGGCGTATTATGTGCCCCTATTACAGAGGAACGTTGTCAGGAACTTGAACTTAACAGACAAGTTGAGAACAACACTTCAATGTTAGGAACTCCGTTTACTGTTACAGTTGACAAGATAGAAGGTTGCACTACCGGCGTATCGGCGGCTGACCGTGCGGCAACAATCAAGGCATTGGCAGACCCAAAATCAACCCCTGCAACATTTGCAAAGCCTGGGCATATAAATCCTCTATATGCTAAAATGAAAGGTGTGTTAAGAAGACCAGGACATACAGAGGCGGCAGTTGACCTTGCCCGTCTTGCCGGGCTCTACCCTGCCGCCGCCCTTATTGAAATAATGAACGAAGACGGCACTATGGCAAGACTACCTCAACTAATGGAAGTTGCCGCCAAGAACAATCTGAAGATAATATCCATAAAAGACCTTATTGCATACAGAATTAATGAGGAATCAATAGTTGAGAGGGGTGAGGAGGTTCATCTTCCTACCAAATACGGTGATTTCCAACTGATACCGTTCCTTCAAAAATCAAACGGGCTTGAGCATATTGTGCTTAAGAAAGGCTCTTGGGATACTGATGAGCCTATTCTTGTAAGGGTGCACTCTTCTTGTGCTACAGGTGATATTTTTGGCTCACTCCGTTGTGAATGTGGCGAGCAACTACACAAAGCAATGGAAATGATTGAAAAAGAAGGGAAAGGTATAATTGTGTATATGAATCAGGAAGGCAGAGGCATTGGTCTTATGAATAAGATAAAGGCTTACAAACTTCAAGAGCAGGGAATGGATACGGTTGATGCCAACATTCACCTTGGTTTTGACCCCGATGAGCGTGACTACGGCGTAGGTGCAAGCATTCTGAGAGAGATTGGTGTAAAGAAAATGCGTCTAATCACAAACAACCCTATTAAGCGTGCAGGACTTGAGGGATACGGACTTACCATTGTTGAGAATGTTCCTATTGAGGTGGGCATCAACAAGTATAATGAAAAGTACATGCGAACTAAAAAAGAGCGTATGGGACATACATTACACCTATAGGTGTAATGTAGTCCCATAAACCTTTTTTATTGGGACACATTCCCAAACCCTTGCGTGCTTTCGCACGGAATAATTAAGATACTTTCTAATATGAGTTTTAACCAAAAATTATATTGACTTCCGGTGTTAAGTCAATATTGAATTTCTCTCTGATTGACGCTCGAATGGAATCAGATAGATTTATTATATCAAGTCCGTTTGCCCCACCCTTATTAATCAGAACCAACGCCTGAGAGCCGTGTACTGCAACATTGCCAACACTTTTGCCCTTCCATCCGCACTGTTCTATCAGCCACCCTGCAGGAACCTTAACCTCTTTATCTGAAAGAACATAACAAGGAATATCAGGAAAACTCTCCCTTAGTTTATTATAATGTTCTACGGAAATCACAGGGTTCATAAAGAAACTACCGGCATTGCCAAGTACCTTTGGTTCAGGAAGTTTCCTGCCTCTTATTGCAAGCACCGCACTTCTGACATCAGACATTGATGCATCGGGGTATTTGGCAAACTCCTCTTTCAATGAGCCGTAATTGACATTTGGAGTCCAGCCTGTCTTACATAACTTGAAATGAACGTATGTAACTATGTACTTACCCTTATATTCTCTCTTAAAAATGCTGTCACGATACCCAAACCTGCACTCTTTGGCTGTAAAAACATGCTCTTCACCTGTCTTTACGTTTACACATTCCACCGCTACAATTGAGTTTGCCGCCTCCGCACCGTATGCACCTATGTTTTGAACAGGCGTAGCTCCAACTTCACCAGGAATGCCTGACAAATTTTCAACACCTCCATAATGTTTTGATACACAATACTCTACAAAGCCATCCCACTTCTCACCTGCCCCAACTTTAAGCACCACAACACTACGGCTACCTTCAATGGCATCTATACCTTTTATATTTGAATGCAGTATCACCCCCTCATAGTTATTAATAAACAAAAGGTTACTACCTCCTCCAATATGAAGGAACTTTGACTCCATCAACAAATCACTTCTCAAGAGTTGCTGAAGTTCCTCAACTGAATCATATTCAATAAAATAGTTTGCCTTTACATCTATTCCAAAAGTGTTATTGTTCAGCAAACTGTAATTTTCAAAAGTTTTCATTTTATAATAGAGTTTAACAAATCATTGAACTGCGATGCCTGAAACTTTCTGGAGAACTGTTTGACAAGAGCCTCATCAGAATCTATAGTGACATAATGTTCTTTTTCCCAAACTTTATATTGTTTCATAATAAAATCCTCTACCTCTTCAACTCTTCTTGCCGCTATACCGCATTTGGTTTTATTAATCAGTGCTTCCAAATATGCCTCATCACTTCTTACACATAGTATTGGTTTCTTTACTGCAAGTGCCTCAAAAAACTTTGTTGTCATAATTCCTTTGGGTCCGTTTGCATCCATTTTGTTTGTAAGCACCAGAACAATACTACTCTCATTAAGTAAAGCGGGCACCTCTGACTGAGGAACAAAGTTATCAATTTTCAGAAACTTTTCTATTTTATATTGTTTAAAAAGTTCTCTGATAATAGAGACTGAGTCATTATCGACATTCCACCGTACCAAAAATTTATCAGGTGATATCATTCCTGATTTATACATGTTTTGAATGGCCTCCGCAAGCATATCTGCGTTACGCAACTTACTGTTAATCACCCTGCCAGAGTATTGTATTATGAATTTAGACGATTTCACTGTCTCCGGCTTGAATATTTGCCGGTCATACCCGTTATATATCAGATTAACATTGCGCACCCCAACAGACTCTAACAGATTTACATGCCAAGGAGAAACGGTTGTCGCCGCACTACATTTTTTCAGGAAACAATTACGTTCCCTCAATATTTTCCTATTTCTTATTTTATGAAAAAATTTGTCAAGAACTGGGCATTTAAAAAGTTTGTGCTTTGCATATTCATACCCCACATACTGTTCAAGCAAATCACGCATATCGTAAATCAGAGGGATTTTTAACTCTTCCGCAATCTTAAAGGCGGCATACATTGGAAAATACATATAAGTACTGCATAATATTGCATCAAAACTAACATCGGAATATGAATGCCTGAACAACTTAATCATGCTCTTATCCTTATAGTGGAAAAGAAAATCTGACAGAAATTTTGCAAACCATTCAAGTTTTGAGTCTGTTTTGTAATAGTTAAGCAAAACAACCCTTTTTGGATTCACATCGGAGATAATTCCTACACTCTTCTGATTTTCTGATATGACATATACATTCCACCCATATTCCTGAATGTATTTGCACAAGCCACCCATTCTGGGAGCAAACGCAGGAGGAAAGGCGTCACATAAAATCAGCAAATTCTTCATCATGCAGTATTTTTTCAAACAATTTTCTATGATATGTCTTACTGAATTCTGACACTGTATCGTTGTGCCATAGCAGAACAAAATCACCACCGTATTTCTGAACCTCAAGTTTAAGATTCTTATACGTTTTAAAGGCATCAACTACGCTTAAACCCATATATTTACCCTCATTAAGAGTGCAATCCATAATTATCAACGGATGTAGTGTAAGTGATGTAAGTTCCTTTTTTTCAGGGTCAATCCATCTTACGGGTCTTGCCGTACCCAAACGGAAACCCACCTCATCTGCAAATCCAAGCGTATAGTCATCAGTTATGCCTGCATCAATCAAATAACGCATATCAGAAGGATTTATTGCCGCCAAATAGTGGTTTCTGGATATTGTAACAGGCTTATCAATGATACTTGATAACAGTTCCACCTCTCCCTTTATCAGTTTAGGATTAAGTGACGCCTCATAACTGATATGCAACCCCACCTCATTATATATCTTCAATAATTTGCGTATATCTTGCCCATTGGGGTTATAAAAAGGGATATCCTGAGGCAATCTGTTACCCGATACCTTAATAAACACTTTAGATTTAATATTATGGGCTTTGCTTTCCAATTTACGCATCCAACCAAAAGAGAAAAGAGGGTCATTCTCCACACCACCTACAAACGAGCGTACAGCATTCTTGAACTCACCCCTTAACAGTCCACCTGCAAAGCCACGCAAAGAACGATATTGTGCAATATGGTCAACATCGTGGGTCATTATACAACTATATTTAGAGTTCTGTACAGGCACTTTGACTCCTGCCTCATTAAGCCAACCTCTAAGAAGTCTGCCATACATATCAACAATTGGAGTTTGTAGCAATCCTGCCTTTTTCAATATTGAAGACTTTGCGGCAAAACGCTTATGCTCATCACGCTCCTTAACTATCAGTTCCTCATATCTGGAAATTATGAAATACGTGCTTGCTATTATATCCGCCTTAACAAAAACCTGTCCGTTTGTTCTGCTGACCGACGGCTCCCCATACAAAATAGGAACATCGTTCACCATTTTCAAAGGCAACTGAGGATAAGACTCCTTAGTTCCATACATTCCATCCTTAAAGAATCCTGAAGGTATAATGACAACCTTGTACTTTTTCCATTCAGATTTTTCAGCAGTATAACCCACCCAGCCTACCTCTATACGGGTATCAAGAAGAAGTGACAATATGTAATCAAAAATTTGTCGCATCACCAATATATTTGGTCACGCCAAATACTTAATTATTTCATTCAAAATGGCAAAAGACGCTTTCCCGTCTCCAAATGTTTTTGGAAAACTTACTTTTGCACCATACAAAGAATTGTACGCAGAACATATCTTATCATAATCAGCATCCGCAACTATGCCGGCTCCTGAATCTACAATTTCGGTCCATTCCGTCTCTGAACGCAAAATTACGCAAGGAGTCTCAAAAAAGAATGACTCCTTTTGCACACCGCCACTATCGGTCATAACCAGACCTGCATTCTTTTCCAATACAATAATATCAAAAAAAGACATAGGTGGCAATAATTTCACATAATCGGACATCTTTAACCTTGAATACACATCGACTTCAATATTAGTGTCCAGCACCTTTAAAGTACGAGGATGAAGAGGCACAACCACTTTTCTTTTATAACGCTCCGATATATCCACTAATCCCTTAAAAATAGAATTCAAACGTTTCTTATTGTCGGTGTTTACATCCCTATGCACAGTTGCCAACACATATTCTCCTTTCTCAAGTCCATATTCACTCATAACAGTACTCTTCTTTTCAGCAATTTCTGCAAAATAGACGCTGTTATCATACATAACATCCCCACAATTCCTAACTATCTGAGATTTTCCGTTTTTGAAAAACGCTTTTGAATTTTCAAAACCACTACGATTCAGAAATTCAAGACTGTTTTTTGTAGGCACAAATAAAATAGAGGAAACATTATCGCAAACTATTCTGTTGATTTCCTCTGGCATTCCCATATTAAATGACCTCATACCTGCCTCAATGTGGAACACAGGAACATTTATTTTACATGCCGCTATAGCACCTGCCATAGTTGAGTTTGTATCTCCATAAACCACCACTCCATCAAAGGTTTCATCCATCAACACTTGCTCTATGCCTTCTATCATTCTTGCAATTTGGTAGCCATGTGTACCGGAACCTACATTAAGATTATAATCAGGTTCAGGTATGCCTAACTCACAAAAAAAGCCTCCACTCATATTCTCATCATAATGTTGACCTGTATGGAGAATCCGTTCAATTATGTGCTCATTCTCTGAGTGCCCGTTATTCCATGCGGCAACTGCACGAGAAAGAGCTGCAGCCTTAATAATTTGTGGACGAGTCCCTACAATTGTAAGCAATTTTAACATTACGGAATAATTTTTTCAAAGGTTAGTGCTATAAATCGTAACAAAATTACAAAAAATTTTTTGATTTATCAAAAAAGTATTACCTTTGCACCGCAAACAAGGAAAGGTGGTAGAGTGGTCGATTACAGCGGTCTTGAAAACCGCCGTGCTGAGAGGCACCGGGGGTTCGAATCCCTCCCTTTCCGCAACACAAAAAAGAGTTCGCAACAGCGAACTCTTTTTGTTTATGCTCCAAGGGAGGGATAGTTTACTAACACGCACTTGGAGAGTAAACAAAATCAGTGATGAGGCAATGCCGAATCACTTTTTTGTGTTGTTTGGATGCCTCCGGCAGGACATGGGATCACGAGCGTATGCGAGTAATCCCTCGCTTTTCTTGCAAGGATGCCCGTGGCAGAGGTTAGGAAAATTTATTTTGACTTTGATTTTGCTCTTCTCTTTTTTATTTGTACCTTTGTGCAGACAAAAAAAAACAAAAGTAAATTAATAACAAACCTTAAGTATGTTACAAAAAATTAGAATTGTATTAGCGGCTGTCTTTTTTATAATGATTACACTGCTCTTGTTTCTACCTATAGAAACCTTACAAACATGTTTTGGTTGGATGGCTGGTCTCCAACTGCCACAGTCTGCTCTTGCTCAGAATTTTGTAGCAGTAATTGCGGTTGTAGTGCTGACAATCCTATTCGGTAGAGTTTATTGTTCCATCATTTGCCCACTTGGCGTATTTCAGGATATTGTTTCATGGATTGGCGGAAAAAGAAAAAAAGCAGACATAAACTATCATTACAAAAAAGAGAATTATTGGCTCCGTTACGGAATGTTGGTGGTGTTTGCTGTTGTAATGGCATTAGGCTTTTATGAAATCGCTTGTCTGATAGCACCTTATAGTATTTTCAGCAATGTTGTGGGCAATCTGTTTGCCCCAATACAAAATTGGATTAATCCTATACTTATTGCATCGGCGGTGATTTTAGTGGCGATTATTGTCCTTGCATGGAAAGGAGGACGTACCTGGTGCAACAATATATGTCCTATAGGAACGGCTCTCAGCCTGTTCAGCCGATTCTCACTCTTCTGTCCGGTCATAAACAAGGACAAATGTGCAAATTGCGGTCTTTGTGAGAAACAATGCAAGGCATTTTGTATTGATAGTGCCAACCACAAGATAGACCACAGCCGTTGCGTTGATTGTATGAACTGCATCAACAGTTGCAATAAAGGTGCTATAAGTTACAAGTGGCACTACGCCAAACAATCTACAAAGAGCAACACAAAATAATTATGAGAAAAATTTTAACCATTACTGTTGCGATAATGATTTCAGTTATCGCATTGGCTCAACCCAAGTCAATAGGTGGCCGCATAGGTTTTGGTGCACAAATTTCTTATCTGCACACTGTAGGCAAAAATTTCATTGAAACAGACCTTGGCTATAATTATGCTATGGGACATAATGTTTCAGCCAGATATCTGTTTATCATCAAGCAACCTAAGTGGACAGAGGAGGGCAAGTGGGAGTTTTATGCCGGACCAGGCATTTTCTTAGGTACAGACTGGTCATTTTATAATGGTCAGGGCATTACAGTCGCTAACTTTCCAAGAGTTCCTTTTATGTTTGGTATTACCGGTCAGGTTGGATTGTCCTACACATTCAAGTTTCCTCTTCAACTCTCCGTTGACCTTAGACCTACATTAAACCTTGGTGTCAGCGACTCAAAAGTAGCCCCAACACTCAGAGGTCTGTTTGGATTTATTCCGACCATTGGCATAAGATACTGTTTCAGCGAAAAAAAGGAATAGTATAAAAAAGCCCGCATTCCTGCGGGCTTTTTCATTTTTATTGCAAATGAAGTTTACTTCTTGATTTTATCAACTACGGCTTTGAATGCTTTGGGTTCATTCATTGCAAGGTCTGCAAGAGCCTTACGGTTGATATCAATACCTGCTTTGTGAAGAGCACCCATAAGTTTTGAGTATGACATACCCTCAATACGGGCGGCAGCGTTTATACGCTGAATCCACAACGCACGGAAATTACGTTTCTTGGCCTTACGGTCTCTGTAGGCATACTGGAGACCCTTCTCCCAAGTGTTTTTTGCAACTGTCCAGACATTCTTTCTGGCTCCGAAATAACCACGGGTTAATTTCAGCACTTTCTTTCTTCTTGCTCTTGAAGCAACGTGATTTACTGATCTTGGCATTTTTTTAGATTTTTGATTGTCAGCGTTATCATTTGATAAACTTTAAAGCTGAACATTCGGTTAATAACTATTTAAGACCTAACAACAACTTAACATTAGACTTATCGGCTTTGTCTACCAAACCTGCGTAAGTCAGATTACGCTTTTGCTTTTTGGTTTTCTTTGTCAAAATGTGGCTTTTGTAAGCGTGTTTTCTCTTGATTTTTCCTGATCCGGTAAGGGTGAACCTTTTTTTGGCACCGGAATTAGTTTTCATTTTTGGCATTGTCTTAAAATATTAAATTAATAAAAAGTTAGTTTTTCTTTTTTGGTGACATAAGTATTGTCATTCTCTTTCCTTCAAGTGACGGCATCTGCTCCACTTTACCGTACTCCTCCAAATCATTGGCAAATCTTAGCAAGAGAACTTCTCCCTGTTCCTTAAACATTATGGAACGACCCTTGAAAAATACGTATGCCTTAAGTTTTGAACCCTCACTCAAGAAATTCTGTGCATGTTTCAACTTAAAATTGTAATCATGCTCATCTGTTTGAGGTCCGAATCTTATCTCTTTAACCGTTATCTTGGCTGCCTTCTGCTTTTGTTCCTTCTCTTTCTTCTTAAGTTGATACAAAAACTTAGAGTAGTCAATTATCTTACAAACAGGAGGAACTGCACTTGCTGAAATTTCAACCAAATCCAATTCCTGTTCATCAGCAATTCTCAAAGCATCTTTGATGTTGTAGATACCGGCATCTACATTATCACCAACCAGACGGACTTCCGCCACACCTCTAATGTGTTCATTAATACGGTGCGGATTCTCTTTTATCGGTCTTCTTGAACCGTTATTTCCGCCGTTATTGTTTCTCGGTACAAATGGTAGTGCTATGGGTTACGTCCTCCAAACGCTGATGTTAAATGTTTATAAAATAAGATACGCTCTCAAAATTAGCGTGCAAATATACACCTTTTTATGCAAATGACAAAAAATTAATTAAAAAATAACACCATTTGCATTAATTTTGGTTTCAGAACCATCTGAAAATTTGATCTCATAGGTATAGCCGTCATTACTCATTTTGCAAATGGACTTATCGGCAAAGTTTGCATTCAATGCTTCAGAAACCTTTTTTGGAAGGAATCCTGTTGGTATAACAGTTTTTTTTGATACTGTCACCTCATCCCATGCTCCAACCATATCAAATTTAACCACTGCCTTATTTTTCAAATAAACAGTATATTCAGCAATGCCATCATCAAATTTTTGAGTAGACTTTTTTACCGCAATATTTGGGAAATATTCACTTACAAATGACTGAGCCTTTGCAGGAATCTGGTCATACTCTATTGCCATCTCATCATTTTTTGCCTCTGCTGCAAATGCAAGCATCGTGGCACAAATAACAAAAAGAATCTTTTTCATAATAATTATTGTTTAGGAGTTATTAGTTTATTATTAATATCAAATGTAATCTCTGAAATAAAATCGGCAAGAGACATAGCACCCTTATCGCCCGCTTTTCTGTTCCAAGCGGAAACGGTATTGCTTTCCACCTCTTTTTCTCCAACGATGAGTGCGTACGGCACCTTCTGTACACGAACCTCACGCATCTTGTAGCCAATCTTCTCTGTCCTGGCATCAACGGTGGCAATCACACCCTCTTTCTTAAGTTCCGCCTTAACCTTTTCTGCATAGTCAAGATACTTGTCTGAAACAGGAAGTATGCGTACCTGCTCAGGACATAGCCAGGTTGGGAACGCTCCCTCATACTTCTCTATAAGCCAGGCAAGAGTACGCTCATAACAGCCTACACTTGTGCGGTGAATGATATATGGGCGAACCTTCTGACCATTCTGGTCAATGTAATACATATCATACTGCTCAGAAAGAATAGCGTCCCACTGAACTGTTATCATAGTATCTTCCTTGCCATACACATTCTTGGCGTTGATATCAACCTTAGGACCATAGAAGGCAGCCTCACCAACATCCTCCACAAACTTGACACCAAGTTCATTAAGCACATTGCGGATATTCTGTTGGGTCTCCTCCCAAACCTCTGGTGTGCCAATGTACTTATCTTTGTTTTCAGGGTCCCATTTTGATAAGTGATAAGTTACATCATCTTGCAAGCCAAGTGTTGTAAGGCAATGTTTTGCAAGAGCCAAGCAACCCTTAAACTCCTCCACCATCTGGTCAGGACGTACAATAAGGTGTCCCTCAGATATAGTGAACTGACGTACACGGGTAAGTCCGTGCATCTCACCAGAATCCTCATTACGAAACAGAGTTGAAGTCTCACCATATCTTAAAGGCAAGTCTCTGTATGACTTCTGCGATGCCTTATACACATAGTATTGGAACGGGCAAGTCATAGGACGCAGTGCAAACACCTCTGCATCTTTCTCCTCATCACCCATAACAAACATTTTATCCTTATAGTGTCCCCAATGACCCGATATCTTATACAAATCACTCTTTGCAAACAGCGGAGTTTTTGTACGCACATAGCCCCACTCTGTCTCCAAATCCTCTATCCAACGTTGCATTGTTTGTACAATCTTAGTACCTTTAGGCATAAGAAGCGGCAAGCCCTGCCCTATAACATCTACGGTAGTGAACAGTTCCAATTCACGTCCAAGACGGTTATGGTCTCTGTTCTTAATGTTCTCAAGGAACTCAAGATGTGCCTCCAAATCCTCTTTTGAGAAGAATGCAACACCAAAGATTCTGGCAAGAGACTTGTTATTGCGGTCACCACGCCAATATGTTGCTGAAGATGATATAAGTTTGAAGCCCTTTATAAGCCTTGTGTTCAGAAGGTGCGGACCTGTACAAAGGTCAATATAATCGTCCTGTGAATAGGTTGTAATAAGTTCTCCCTCTGGAATAGCCTCTAAAAGTTCAAGTTTATACGGTTCATCCTTAGCCTCAAAGATTTTATACGCCTCACTACGTGTAACCTCCTTACGCTCAATACGGGTAGCCTTCTTAATGATGCTCTTCATCTCCTTTTCAATGGCGTCCAAATCCTCACGTGAGAACGGTTTGCTGTCAAAATCATAGAAGAAGCCCTTGTCTGTGGCAGGACCAATTGTAAGTTTTACATCAGGGAACAGATGCTTTACAGCCTCAGCCATAATATGAGCGGTTGTATGACGTAACACTGACAATGATTCAGGAGCATCTTTGTCTAACAACTGAATTTCACAATCAGAATCAACAATAGTTCTTAAATCAACCAATTTTGCACCTATTTTAGCGGCACACCAACTGTTAAGGCTATCAGGATTAGCCTTCAAAATTAAATCAATAATTGAGCAAGGTGCATCTGCACTCACTTGCCCGATACCCAACAAATTTACGTTCATAACTAATTTTAATTATAACCCACAAAGATAGTGCAAACCGAACACAAAACCAAAAAATGCTTTGCATTTTTTGTAAAAAGTACGTTTTGTGAATTGGAAGCTTGCTTACATATTCTTACACACACTACTAAGTCCGCACCCATCACATTTTGGATTGCGGGCAGTACACGTATAGCGACCATGAAGCAACAGCCAATGATGTGCTTTGGAAAGAATTTCAGCAGGAATGCGTTTGGTTAGAATTGCCTCTACTTTTTCCGGGGTATTGGCTGTCTTAGGTACAAGACCAAGCCTGTGCGATACTCTGAACACATGGGTATCTACAGGCATTGCAGGCTTGCCAAAAGCAACAGCCAAAACCACATTTGCAGTTTTTCTCCCTACCCCTGGAAGTGTTGTCAACTCCTCCATTGCAGACGGCACATTTCCGTAAAAATCAGAGACTAGTTTTTTAGATAAGCCCAATATATGTGCAGCCTTACTATTAGGATAAGATACACTGCCAATATACCTTAATATATCTTCAACCGATGCCTTTGACATAGCAAACGCATCAGGATATGCAGCAAACAATGCAGGTGTAACCATATTTACACGCTTGTCTGTGCATTGGGCAGAAAGAACAACCGCCACTATAAGTTCAAAAGGATTTGTGAATTTAAGTTCACTTGCCGCATCAGGCATAGAACTTTCAAAATAAGATAATATATCTTCTAATTCACTATTTGAAGTCTGACTCTTCTGTAACATCAACCTCTCCCTTTTTTTTATCAACAAACTTATACTGAAGACACTCAAGTTGCTGATTTGGCAAAATATTCAGACGAAACCAATATTTGAACCTCAACTTTGTCTTTAGGCTTGGGAAACCCTGTTTCATGTAGGCATATACATACGGATGTACAAAAAGAGTTACGTTTTTGCATTTAAGCACCTTCTTGACAAAATATGCCTTACGCTCCAACATATCAGTAAACAATATTGAAGAGTGGATTTTACCGCTACCGCCACACACGGGACAAGACTCAAAAGTGTTTGCGTAAGTAACCTGACGCACCCTTTGGCGTGTAATCTGCATCAGTCCGAACTTAGTTATTGGCAAGACATTGTGTTTTGCATTGTCATTCTCAAGATTTGCAACCATGCGGTCATACACCTGCTGATTATGTTCAGCCTTATGCATATCAATAAGGTCAATTATGACAATGCCACCCATATCCCTGAGCCTCATCTGATGTGCAACCTCATCTACAGCAAGCATATTCACCTCAAACGCACTGTTTTCCTGACTGTCAGCATCTTTTTGAAGTCTGATACCGCTATTTACATCTATGACATGCATTGCCTCAGTATGGTCTATCACCAAATATGCACCCTTCTTAAACGGAACAACCCTACCAAATGCAGATTTCACCTGCTTTGTAATATTATACGCGTCAAAAACAGGAATTTCATCATCGTATAACTTTACAATATCGCTTTTTGAAGGTTCAATCAGACTTACGTACGATTTTATCTCCTCATAAACATCATTGTCATTTACAATAATGCTCTCAAAATTTCTATTGAAATGATCTCTAATCACAGCCTCAGCACGGCTTACCTCCTCTAACACAAGAAACGGAACCTTGCCTTTACACTTGTTCACACGCCTCAATGCCTCTTCCCAACGTTTTACCAAAACAGAGAACTCATTCTTTAACTCATCAGCATCCCTACCCTCTGCAACGGTTCTTATAATAGCCCCGTAATTTTGAGGTCTTGAAGAGTTCACAGCCTTCTTCAAACGGGTTTTTTCTGAGTTTTTGGCGATTTTCTGAGATACTGACACCTTGTTATAAAAAGGCATCAGAACAACAGACCTGCCTGCAAGAGATATTTCAGTGGTAACTCTTGGTCCCTTAGTTGAAATAGGTTCTTTTGTAACCTGTACAAGAATAATTTGCCCGACAGAAAGCACATCGGTAATAAGTCCTGTTTTGGGAAGTTCTTTTAAAAATTCTGCCTTATTCATAGACGGCACTTTACCGTTGCCACCAATTATTAGCTTTAAGAAATTGTCAATTGTATAGAAATTAGCCCCTATGTCCAAATAGTGTAAAAAGCCCTCCTTCTCCAGCCCCATATCAATGAAGGCTGCATTGAGCCCCGGCAAAAGTTTTTTAACCTTTGCCAAATAGACATTTCCAACCGCACAAGTGGCGGTTCTGCTCTCCTTGGTATACTCCATAAGAACTGAATCTTCAAGCAGAGCAATATCTATTTCACTATCTGTTACGTTTAATATTAACTTATTTTCCATAAATACACAAAAACAAACAAGAACAAACATGCTTACTGCGGATGTTTGTTCTTATTTATTCAGACCTTTCGTCAACTCATCTTACTTATGTTTGTGACGATTCTTTCTCAATCTTTTCTTACGTTTGTGAGTAGACATCTTATGTCTTTTTCTCTTCTTTCCGCTTGGCATAATTATAATGTTTTATTATTAAACAGAATTATTATTACTTGCTCAACTTAGCAACAAAAGTCTTAGAAGGCTTAAATGCCGGAATATTATGAGCAGGAATATTAATTGTAGTATTCCTAGAAATGTTACGGGCAACCTTAGCGGCACGTTTCTTCACAATAAAACTACCAAAGCCTCTCAAATAAACATTTTCCTTAGCCTCAAGTGAGTTTTCAACTTCCTCCATAAAGGACTCTACAACTTGCATAATTGCAACTTTCTCAATACCTGTTTTAGATGCGATTGAGTTAACGATTTCAGCTTTTGTCATAATTGTATAATTTTAGTTAATTTTGTTTCGGACTGCAAATATAGTATAAATACTTGACCTACACCAAATAATATTGAAAAATTTTTCAAAAATTTTCTAAAATACAATTTATTGGACTAATCCTTTAACCTTTCCACTATTGATCTTCTTCTTCTGTGCATATATAAAATTATATATAACTATCTGATCTCTAGGAACTTTATATACAAAACCCTCTGCTTCAGGGCTACACAATTCAAAGTTAGGATTTATAGGAGTCAATTGACTTATAGCCTTTACTTTTCCTGAAAAATCAGACAACACTACCGCAACCGTTGTGCATTTTGATGAGAATTTCCAACATCCGTCAGCAGTGCTTGTTACACAAACCATATCGGCTGTAGGTTCTTGCGTTGTATCAAAAGAGTCTGTCTCAAAATATATGATATACTTACTATGCGTTCCGTCCTGTGCCGTAACTTGAACTTCTGCAGTAAGGCCGTTTTTAACCACACGCACCTCTTGCCCTTGTTCTCCTTCCGGCTGCTCATATTTTATAAGTTCCTCATCAAATGTTATTATTCCAAAATGCAATTTATAAGAATATTCATATATGTTTGATGAAAAATTCTTCATTGGCACACCGTCGTATGACAAAGATATCAAATCAGTATTATTTGAAAGTTGCACAGAAGATTTAACTGTATAAGTACTATTATACGTACTGTCAACACCCGACACAACCAATATTTCAAAAACATTATTTTGACTTGTTACAGTTATTTTCTCATTTTCGTCCATAGGCGTATATTCCAAATCATTTAATGTAGGCAAAGTGGAATATGGCTTCATATACAATTCGTAAGAGAATACGTCTTTGTCAAAGTCGTCTATGGTTTTACCAAACAATTTTATATCTTTGAGCCTGCTTTCCTGCCTAACCGTAAATGTAAGAACATAGTTATTGCAATTGACACCGTCTTTGGCCTCCGCCGTTATAGTAATTTTCCAGCCATTATTGGTCTGCTCCTTCTTCTTGGATACACACTCATCCGGTTCAGTGGTATTCCAGCCTATATTCGGTTCTTTTTCTGTACCTATAGGTAATTCTATCTCATATTCAAATGAATCTCTTTCAAAACCTTCAACTTCAATATCATTATAGTATATCATTTCAAGAGTTGCAACATCGCTCTCCGCCTCCTTATACGTCAGTACATACTCATTTGTAACAAACATATCTTCAGATGTTACAGTAATGACTGTTGAGTCACTAATACTTTCAGCATACTTTACGTCAACTGTTTGTGCTTCATCACCCTTAATAGGGGTTATTTCAGGCAGTCTTTCAGGCTTATATGGCAAAAATACAGTATATCTGAATGTCTCACTATCAAAACTTGGAATTACAACGCGGTCATCACCCACCAATATATCCTTCAAAAATGCGTTATTTGATAGTGTGTATTCATATCTTAGTATATATGACTTATCTACCACTCCTGGAGTCCTTACTATAATTTCCTGATACATTCTGTCCTCCGATGCCAAAATCTCAACTTTTTGTTCATCCATCCATTTCTCAACAGTTGCAAGAGGAATAATCTTGTCACCCATTGGCAAAATAATCATATACTCATATACATCTGGAGAGAAACTGTCAAGATTAGCATCGTCAAGTTTAATCATCTTTAAATCTGTTTCATCTACAGCCACGCTAAAATTAATGATATATGTGTTTTTAGAGGCGGCGTTAGTTGAAGCCACTTCAACTATGGCTGTCATACTGTCAAGCGTCATTGTAACCACCTGATTAACATCACCCGCAACTGCCAATATATCAGGTATTTGATTGGCACCTACAGGCAATTCCACATTATATTCAAATGTCTCCTTATCAAAGCCTTCTATTGTATTGCCGTCCAATCTTAAATCAGAGAGCAATAAGTTTGCATTTGGTCTGGTTATTGTCAGAGTGTACTCTGTATAAGTGGAATCCTCAGCATAAGAAATAATTTTTACAATACGCTCACCAAGCACCTCATCTCCATATTTAATGTCATACATTTGGTCTTCAACCTCACCTGTTATATCTATAACAGGAACACCTGAATAATTTGAATCAATGGTTGCCTTTGCATCAGTACCCGTTATTGTGGCATTAACTCCATTAACCTTAATTGCGGAAATTTTAGAACTATATATAAATTTAATGTAATCAACATCAACCTCAGCATGATTCAAGGCTGTCAGTCCACTCCAAGTGTTGCCGTTAGGATTAATGGCAATATTCATCTTTGTAATTTGAGCGTCACCAAGATTCAACGGGTGGTTATATACTTGAAAGTCAGATGTCTCATTCTTAAACAGTACATCTTTCTTAATCTCATTTGAGTCCTCAAAGAAACGGAAAGCAAACAATGCACCTTCATTAGCCTTATTTGGATATTTGTATTTTATTGAAGCAACATCAGGAGTGTTACGGAATGTAATTCCGCCTGAAAAACCAACCTCTGAACCGCTTGCACACGTAATTGAGCAGAAAACAGAGCCAAGTGATAAGACCGCTGGCACAGGACCTGCCAATGTACATTGATAATTAGTGGTGTTAATACCCACCGTCTTATTATCTATATTGTTGATTTCATAACCGGCATATCCTTTTGTACTACCACATGGAATAATGGATAATAGACACCAACTTTCCAATTGAACTTCTCCCACAACATCGGCAGGGCAATTCCAGCCCAATGGTTTTACAGCAGTTGGTATATTAGTATATTTAGGTGTTGTCCACTGTTCAAAATCACTATTTGGGATAATGTCTGTTTCATAATGGAACCAAATGTCATAAACCATTCCCTTTCCGTCAGCATTGTCAGGTGTCTCAAACCTTTTATGAGAAATATTATCTAATGTCTTTAATGCATTACCGCCAACTGCAGTAACTGACTTCGGTTCTTCTGAAACTGCAACTATATATTTTGTCTTCATAGGATCAAAACCGTCAATCAAAGTTCCGTCAATATTCAAAGCGGTTACAGTGTTGAATTTTTCAGCCTCTTTCACAAAACGTATGATATAGACACTTGTATCGTTATTTTGAGATATTACGGTAAATTTGGCAACCTCATCAGGTTTTGGCATCGATGCCAAGACCATTGCAGCCTCATCTGCCTTTTCATACTCAATATTTGGAATTTCAACTGCTTGTTTATCAATAATATATGTGTATTCAAAAATTTCCGGAGAAAATCCTTTCATTGAAATTCCGTCCAACTTAATGTCTGACAACAGACTTGAAGCATTGGTTTTGGAAAACCTCAGTGTGTATACATTCTTGGTTCCTACCTCAGATGTGACCGTTATTTCAGATTTATTCATAAAGTCAGGCTGAGATATAACAACATGCTGGATTACGTCGCCCTTCTCCACCGTAATTACAGGATTTTGGAGTTCTGAACCACTTAACTTATATGTATAGTCATTAACTTCAGGATTAAAGGATTCCAATGGGCTTCCGTCAAGGAAAATGTTTTTCAAATGTGTATTGTCTGATTTTGCAAAATCAAACTTGACCCTATATATAGATGTGGCTATTTTATCTTGTGCAGTTACGGTTATTTTTGTAGTACCGCCAAGATGACCTTCCTCCATATCGACAGTTTGACAAGACTCCCCTTTTTCATAATCCACCGCAGGCATTTCTGTTGTACCGTATGGCACTATTATCTTGTAAGAGAAACTGTCAGGCTTGAATCCCTCTATAGAGAAACCGTCAACAGTCAGATTCTTAAGATATGAATAACTTGACGGTGCTATTTTATACCTAAGTTCATATACTCTGACCGATGTGGCGGCAGGTGCGGATACACTTACATGCACTATTGAATCAAAACCTGTTATATCTTTTTCAACAACCTTAATATCAACAGTTTGTGACCCTTCAGGATATTTTGATGTATATGTTACCACAGGACTGTCTGTTGTACCAATAGGAATATTGACGGTATATATGGTCTTAGTAGGATTAAATCCGCTTATTGATACTCCGTTTACCTGAATATCCTGCAATGTAGTGTCACTGAGTTTTCCAATTGAAAAGTTTATTAAATATTCTGCAAAATACTCATCGTTTTCAGCATAAACAGTAATCTTTGCTGTTCCTGGGATAGTAAACGGCTCTATTTTATAAGTCTGAACCTCTTTTGATTTTACCACCTCAATTTTAGGAGCCTCTGTAGTTCCGTAAGGAACAGTAACACCGTAATTTGATTTGTATTTATTAAAATTATCTATTGCAACTCCGTTAATCAAGATATTGACAGGGTATGGATCAATATCTCTTCTTGAAACATAATGAATAGTATATGTTGTAGTGGAGCTGCCATCTTCCGCTTTTACTGTAATTACCGTAGGATTACCATCCTTTGTGCCGTTAACAATTGAAATTTCACTACCTGAAAGTGTTCTACCGCTTCTTTTGCAAACAATATCAGGTATTTCATCCCCGTCCAATTCATAAAAATATTCAGTCTTATCCTTGTTGAATTTAGTATAGGCATATCCGTCAATTATCATTTCATAAATTTTTGATGAATATACCATTGAAACATCATCAATCCAAAGGTGACTGGATGTGTAAAGTCCGTCATTGGCACGCTTATTGGGATAATTTGAAGCGGAAAGAATTATATTCATCTTTTCAGGTCTGTTATCACTGAAATATTTAATAGGGACCTTAACCTCTGTCCAAGAAGAGTATTGTGTACGAGCCCTAAGCCAACCTTGGGCAATCTGTACTGCATTGCCCGAAGGAGCCTTGCACTCATTCAAGTCAGAAAGACAAATATCTGACTCCTCATCGTGTCTTTCAACTGTAGTACAACCTTTATCTTTATTTCCGTATGAGTTATTTATAGCCTCTCCCGTCCACGAATAATAGACAAGATTCATGTCTTCATTACCAGCAGATTGTCTTTTTATCCATACAGACAAAGAGTCTGGACGGAATGTCCACTGAATACCACCGTATGTTCCTGCTGTTGATGAACCTACCTTTATTCCCTCAAGATAAGCCCACGGTGTACCAAGTGTAACCCAAGACGGCGATACGGCAGTAATACCCAATGCTCCTACTTCAGTATCAACACAATGAACTGAATATTGTCCTGAGTGAGCATCTGTGGATCTTTCTCCAATGTTGAATTTCAAACCTATCTGCTCTACATTTGACAAATTCCATGAATCAGGTTGTGGTTTGTTGTTCCATGAACTATTCCATTGTTCAAAACCTGCATTAGGCAGTTGTTGTGCCGTTGAAATGTTAAAAAAGGCACTACCAAATATTAAAAAAAGTAAAAATTTGATTGTTATAGGAAATAGATTCTTCATAATAATAACTAAATATGTGGCAATTCAATGTGCTAATTTTAATATCGGCACAAATTTAGTTAAAATTATTTTAACAAAAGAAAATGAAATGTTAAAATTTTTACATATTCAGAATTTTAACATTTCACCTGTAACACAATTGTTTCAAAGCAATATTTGAAACAAATTCTTAATATTTTGTGATTTACACTGTCTGCTCTATGTTCCAGACAAACGCCCTTACGCCCACCTCAGGGTTACGGGCGTCAAGTTTGCGGACTGTGGTGAGTAACTCCGGCACTTTTTCATCATCAATGACCGTCATTACCGCAGAGTTCATCTCAGGCCAAGTGTGGGTTCCACGCCTCGGCTCACCGCCGTTTGTTCCCCTGCCCTGTACCTGTTCAAAAAAAGTAAAGCCACTTATCTTAAGTTCATCAAGCATAAACTCAACACGCTCTGTGTTGGCTTGGTTAAATATTATCATTACGCTCTTCATAAAAATTTCCTTTTGTTCTTTGTTTAATCGATTAACCGATTACGGCTACGCCGTGATTATGGGCTTCGCCTCAACATACAAACAAGTTTGTCTGTGTTCGGCTTGCACCATAATTCACCGATTCACCACTATTTATTTCTCAACCTCTAGTTGCATAAATACATACTCCTTGCGGCGTTTCTCCTGCTTGTCACGCTCTCCGTGCTTTGACATAGCGGCATATATTACAGGAACTATCATCATTGTGACAAATGTTGATACAAGAAGTCCGCCAATAACCACAATACCAAGAGGCTGCCACATCTCAGAACCCTCACCCTGGCTAAGTGCCATAGGAACCATACCAAGAAGTGTTGTAAAGGCTGTCATAAGCACCGGACGCAAACGTGACGCTCCTGAAATCTTAATTGCCTCATTAAGTTCATAACCACGCTCACGCATAAGGTTAATATAGTCAACAAGCACAATACCGTTCTTAACCGCAATACCCACAAGCATTACAACACCTAAAGCACCAATCATATCAAGTGTGGTATGTGTAATCCATAATGCCAATACCGTACCTGACAACGCAAACGGCACAGAGGCAAGCATAATGATGAATGGCTTTGAGAAACTCTCAAACTGTGATGCCATAACCACATAAACCAGAATTATAATAAGAATGAACAGCATTAAAATATCTTGAAATGACTCCTGTTGTTCCTCATAATCACCTGCATAACGTACCGACACACCCATTGGCTTGTCAAGTTTGGCAACTTCTTTCTGTATATTCGCCGCAAGTTCTCCAAGAGAAATATCGTATGGAGTGACAGCAACGGTTACAACACGCTGACGGGTCTTACGGTCAATTTGAGGTGGTTGGAAATACTCCACCACATCAGCAATCTCACTCAACTTCACAAATTTTCCCGTTGGTGTAGGGATTGTAAGGTTCTCTATCTTTGAAATGGAGTTACGGTCCTCCTCTTCCAGACGGACAAGAATATTATATTCATCACCGTCATCTTTCAAAAATCCTGCGGTGTAGCCGTTCACCCTGTTTCTTACGTATGAAGATACAGTTGCCGATGTCAGACCAAGACGTGAGGCTTTCTCCTTATCCACAACAACCTTAAGTTCAGGACGGTCATCCTCACGGCTTATGTCAATATCACGGGCACCCTCGCAATTTTCAGCAATGGCACGCTTAACCTCCTGTGAGAAACGGTTAGTGGCGTCAAAGTCATATCCGTAAATCTCAACATCAACAGTTGACGCACCTCCACCCATACCGCTTGCCATCTGGCAGGTATAGTCAACTATTTCAGGATAACGCTGTAGTTCTTTACGGAACACTTCAGCAATCTCAAAAATAGAACGCTCACGCTCATATTTCTTAGAGCATCTGATGGTCATCTTTATTTTATTGTTTGACGTATTGTTTATAAGTGCCGCAAAACCTGCGTCATCGGCAGAACCTGTGGTTGTACTTATAAGTTCAATCTCAGGCGCAAGCGACACAAACCTCTTCTCTATTACACGGGCGAGTTCAGATGCCTCCTCAACACGTGTTGTCTGATGCAACTCTATGTTCACTGTCAGACGACCGTTATCCTGTTGCTGCATAAAGTCAGTACCAACCCAACCAACTATCATTGGAGATATTGACAATATGAAGAAAACTACAGCAACTGAAATTGTGAGTGCCTTATGGTTAAGACAGGCACCCAATGCCTTAGCATACCACTGGTCAACCTTATCAAGCCAAGAAACCACATATCTTTGATACCAACCTGCCTGTACATCCTCTTCAACAAGTTTGCCGTCAACCACCTTGACTTTCTTAGCCTTCAATAGTTTTGAGCATAACATCGGGGTAAGAGTAATAGCAACAGTTGTTGAAGTACATACAACTATAGTCACAATCCAACCAAGCTCCTTGAACATAATGCCTGCTATACCTGTAAGCATTGTAAGTGGCACAAACACCGCCACAATTACAAGGGTTGTGGCTATAACAGATACCCACACCTCATTGGTTGCATAGATGGCGGCCTCGTGCGGATTAGAACCACGCTCTATGTGTCTTGTAATATTCTCAAGTACCACGATGGCATCATCTACAACCATACCGATGGCTATGGTCAATGAGCAGAGTGATATAATGTTCAGAGAACTGTCAACAAACAACAGATATATGAACGCCACAATAAGTGCAATAGGAATGGTTATACCTATTATGAATGTCGCCCTCCATCTGCCAAGGAAGAACAGAACCACCAGCACTACAAATAAAAGTGCGTATAAGATTGACTCTTCAAGTGAGTCAATGGAGTTCTGAATATTCTCAGATGAGTCATAAATTGTCTGAATCTTCACATCAGGCGGAAGCGTAGGCAAAAGTTCCGCTATCTTCTTGTTTACATCACGGCATATTTGAACAGTATTGGCACCTGACTGTTTCATAATAATCAGACGCACACCGTCCTCTCCGTTCAGTTTCTCATCAAGCGTCATATCCTGTATGGTATCACGCACGGTGGCAATATCACGCACATAGACCTGCTTGCCCTGCGGAGTTGTTGTAACCACCAAATCCTCAATCTCACGGCTCTCAATAAACTCACTGCGAACCTGCAACTGATACTGCTCATCAAGCATCTTAACCTTTCCTGATGACAAGTTAAGATTGTTAGCGCTGACAGCGGTTCCCACCGTCTCAAGAGGAATACCGTATGCGTCAAGTTTTGATTGGTCAATATCTACATAGACAACCCTGACAGGCTCTCCTGACATTGATATGTTACCTATACCGTCAACTTGGTTAAGCACAGGAATCACCTCATCATCAAGCAGTTTCTCAAGTCCCGGATAGGTTTCTTCAGCCGTTATGGCATATTGGGCTATAGGCATTGAACTTGAACTCAACTTGAATATTATAGGAGTCATTGCTCCGTCAGGTAGTTCATCTTTTGCCATCTCTATGTATGAACGCACATCGTTTGACGCCTCGTCAAGATTCCAACCCCACTCAAATTCAAGCGTCACAATTGACATATTGTCTTTTGACTGTGAGGTGAGTTTGTCAAGTCCGTCAACAGAGTTAAGGGTGTTCTCCATTAACTTTGTTACGTTTGTCTCTATCTCAGATGCGTTTGCACCCGGATAGGTGGTCATAACCATAATATACGGCGGGTCAATTTCAGGGAACTGGTCAATAGGCAACTTCAAGAATGAAAATACACCTATTATAATGACCGCCACAAATATAAGTATGGTGGAAACCGGCTTATCAATGGCTGTTTTGTAGATACTCATAACTCAAATCCTCCTTTTAATCTATTGAATCAGGTGCAACGGCAATGGTACAGCCGTCAATAAGTCTGCTCTGACCCATTGTAACTATCTCATCGCCCTCTTTAACATCTCCTATAATCTCAACATACTTGTCAAAACGCTGACCAAGCTCAACATCAACACGGCGTGCCTTGTCACCATCCTTAATGAATATGTAACGGTTATTTGAACCTATAAGTTTAAGCACTGCCTGATAAGGTACAACAAGTGTTGAAGCCTTGCCAACAGGTATCGTGGTCTTTACATACATACCCGGACGTAACAATTCAGAGGCGTTAGGTATCTTAACCTTTATGGTGAATGTATGTGAAGAGGCGTCTATTGTAGGATATACAATCTCCACGGTTGCTGAAAAGACCTTATCAGGGTATATATCAGAGACAAGTGTAAGCGGCATTCCAACCTTCAGTTTTGGGAAATACGCCTCTGGAATGTTGATATATGCCTTCAACACATTTATTTGAGTAAGGGTAAGAATTGGCTGCCCCGCGCACAACTCTCCGTTCTCAAAGTTCTTTGCGGAGATAACACCCGCATACTCAGCCTTTACAAAAGTGTTCTTCTCATAAAGGGCAAGAGTCTCTCCAAGTTGGTCATACTGCACTTTGGTTTGGTCGTATGCCTGCTGTGATATGCTTCCCGCCTCTTTCAGAGCCTCCATACGCCCCATCTCAACACCAAGATTCGCATATTGCAACTTATAAGTGGTATATTGTGTAGGGTCCATTCTTACAAGCAACTGACCCTTTGAGACCTTATCGCCCACCTCTACAAAAATATGGTCAATTATACCACTTACTGTGGAAGATATGTTCATAGTCTCATAACCCTGAAGAGTTGTAGGCAGTTCTATAACCCTATCAATCTGCTTCATTTCAATTTTCTGCACAGCAACCTGCTCAATCTTCTCAACTTCAGCATCGGTTGTCTCTTTTGTACAAGCCACAAGTGAATTTACACCTGTCAAAACCGCAACACACTTAAATAATCTGTTCATATCTGTAAAATTTTATTTGTTATCATTTATATCTTCATACGGAATGTTTATCAAATCCTTCAGGTTAAGGTAAGCCTCAACTGTTGAAAGAACGGCGTTTACATAGTTTGTCTGAGCCGTAATCAAGTCCTGCGATGCCGTTGTAACCTCTGTTGATGAGGCATAACCGTAATCAAACTTCTTTGAAATGTTATCAAGTACCTTTTGAGACACCTCTGTATTCTTTTTCTGCACCATATACTTTTCGTATGCGTTTTTCAAGTTATATCTGTACTGGTAATTACTTATGTTAAGTTGGTCTTTTGTGTCAAGAAGAGTGTTCTGAGCAGACTGCAGGGCAAGTTTCTTTTGAGTAATTGCTGACGCTCTCTGACCCGATGACCATAGAGGTACTGAAAGTGAAACTCCAACGGTATTCGGGTTTGTCATATTAAAGCCCTCATCGGCACCAAAATATGTTTTAGCGGAATATTTGTAATATGCGCTTATTGACGGAATGTAATCCATAGCGGCAAGTGTAACCTGTTTTTGAGCAAGTTCTGTATTCTTGCTCACCAACTGATAATCATAGTTCTTCTCTATGTCAAACTCCTCATTCAGAATTGCAAGAGATTCCTCAACACTCATCAAATCACTTATTTTGTCTGTCAATTCAATTTCAGTTACATTATCAAGACCCAATATAAACTTAAGCATACTGATAAGAACCTCTCTGTTAAGTTTTACATCGCTTATTGAGGTCTTATAAGTATTGACCTGCACCTCTATCTGGTCTGCTGAAATCTGCTCCGCCGCACCTACATCAACAGCCTTTTGCGCCCTTTGATGCAAAACAGTAAGATTCTCATAGTTACGTTCAAGCAAATCAATGGTTTCAGTAAGTGTAAGAATTGTGTAGTAATTAGTTATTACATTGTTTATTACGGTTTGCTCTGTCTTTTTCTTTGAAACCTCTGACATTTCAATGGCAAGGTTATTCAGAAGAGTGGCAACAACCTGCTTGCCTGAAAAAGCCATTGCGGCGGTTACTCCCAAAGTACCGTTTGGGTTCATTGGCATAGATATACCGCCTATATTCATCTTATACCCACACATATCAAGGTAATCCAACGTGCCGCTCACCTGTGGTAGCATTGTGGCTATGGTCTGCCAACGTGCAGCGTGCTGTTGTCTTTCATCTAACGATGCGTTCTGTAGTGAACGGTTGTGGTCAACAGCATATTGCACAGCCTCTCTCAAAGAGATTTTCAAGAACTGTGGATTTGGCTCCGCTGTATTCTCCTGAGCCAATATGGGAAGCGATAAAACAATCCCTAAACAAACAATCAAAACTTTTCTCATCATTTTATCTTATTTTTCTGTTCGTAATATTTTAATCCTCTCTCATTGCACACCAAACGCAAAAAGGTGTCAGCCCGCATATCTATCAACGCATTTTTTGAAATAATATTATCTTTCTCAACCATATCAATTGAGACTATTATTATATTATACAGATAATCCATATAGGTGTCATCAACTGTCATTCCCTCAAATTCGGCTCTGTAAAACCCTTCACTCACACCTTTTGCAATATTATTAAGTATAAAACCCTTGATATTCTCTTTTTTGCCCGACAAGAACTCATTATGTATATCGGGGTAATACTTAATAAGGTCATGCATAAACTTCTCATACTTTGAACTCCTCTCCTTGAATATGGGGTGGCGGTAGGCAAGCACTATGTCTATTGCATTATAAGAGGAGAAAAGTTGTGAATACTCCTTATCCTCTTTCCTGTTTCGCTCCGATATAACCTCAAGCACATACAATATAAGTTCCTCTTTCTGACGGAATTCAGTGTAGAATGTCTTTTTTGATATGTGCAGCTGATTGCATATATCATCAATGCTCACACTGCGGATTCCGTAGTTTAGAAACTCCGATTCAGCCGTTTTCAGTATGTTTTGACGCAGATTTTCCATAATGCACATACAAATATAGCACAACATTACGAATGTTGGACATTTTTTGGAAACTTTTTTACTTCAAAAGTTTCCAAGTGTAGTAAATTTGTAATCTTATTGTAACAATTTTGTAACAATTGACACCTTTTCCTCATCAGGAAGTGAGTAATCAATCCAATTTATGTGGAAACCGCGCTTCTCCATACCTCGGAACCAAGTCATTTGACGTTTGGCAAATTGGTGTATGGCTATTTCAAGCAGACTGAACATTTCATTATATGTAAGTTTGCCAAGCAGATATAGTGTTATGTATTTATACTCCAATCCGTAACTGATAAGAGCCTCTGTTTTTACGCCACTCTCTATAAGACCTTTAACCTCATCAATCATACCGTTTTCAAGGCGTGACTTCAAACGCTCAGTAATACGGGTTCTGCGGCTCTCCCTATCTATATCAATTCCAATTATCAGGCTGTCAATAGGCTTTACATCTTCAGACTCCTTGAATTCATATCCTTTCAGCACAGACTCAATGTAAAGTCCTGAACCTCCGCAAAGTATTGGCTGCACCCCTCTTGATACAATATCATGGTATGCTTTATGAAAGTCCTTCTGATACTCAAATATATTGTACTGCTCACCTGCATTACGAATATCTATAAGATGATACGAAATTTTCTTACCTTCTACGGTGTAGTCTTCCAAATCCTTTCCCGTACCTATATCCATACCCCTGTAAACCTGACGGGAATCTGCACTGAGAATTTCTCCGCCAAGTTTGTAAGCAAGCCTGCAAGCAAACCCTGTCTTGCCTGAGGCTGTAGGACCTAATATAGTTAAGAGTGAAGAAATAATAAAGAAAAAATTAAAGGAGAAATGAGAAATGAGGAATGAGAAAGACGGTCACAGTCTCCTTTTTCCTTTCTCCTTTCTCATTTATATAACCTCTCTTGTGCGGCACGGACGTTGGCATCGTCAAGGTAGTCATCATAGTTCTCAACCTTGTCTATGATGCCGTTAGGTGTAAGTTCTATAATACGGTTACAAACGGAACTTATAAACTCATGGTCATGCGATGCCATAAGCACATTGCCCTTAAAAGCCTTCAGAGAGTTATTGAATGCCTGAATTGACTCCAAATCAAGGTGGTTTGCAGGAGAATCAAGCACCATACAGTTGGCGTTTTTAAGCATCATACGTGAAATCATGCAACGCATTTTCTCTCCACCTGAAAGTACACTTGCCTTTTTGTAAATCTCCTCACCTGCAAACAACATTCTGCCAAGATAACCTCTTACAAATGATTCAGTTGTATCAGGCGAATATTGGCTTAGCCAATCAACAAGACTAAGGTCTGTGTTAAAGAAACTTGAATTGTCAAGAGGCAGATATGCACTTGTAATGGTAACGCCCCAATTAAATGTACCTGCATCGGGTTTAGCCCCGTTACATATTATCTCAAAAAGAGCGGTCATTGCACGCGGGTCACGCGATACAAACGCTATCTTGTCATCTTTTTCCACATTGAAATTCAAGTCCTTAAACAACGTTACCCCATCAATAGATGCAGACAATCCCTTAACCTCAAGCACTGTATTGCCCGGTTCCCTTTCAGGAGTGAAGATTATGCCCGGATATTTACGTGTTGAAGGCTTGATTTCCTCAATGTTGAGTTTCTCAAGCATCTTACGGCGGCTTGTTGCCTGCTTAGACTTTGCAACATTGGCACTGAATCGGCGTATAAACTCCTCCAACTCCTTCTTCTTCTCCTCTGCCTTCTTATTCTGCATCTGCTGTTGACGCAGGGCAAGTTGACTTGATTCATACCAGAATGAGTAGTTTCCGGCAAACATCTGAATCTTGCCGTAGTCAATATCAATGGTGTGCGTACTAACGGCATCAAGGAAGTGACGGTCATGGGAAACCACCAACACAGTATTTTCATAATTTGCCAAATAATCCTCAAGCCAGCGTATTGTATCAATATCAAGGTCATTGGTAGGCTCATCAAGAAGCAGATTGTCAGGCTTTCCAAACAACGCACGTGCAAGCAGAATACGCACCTTCTCCTTACCGCTCATATCCTTCATAAGCATGTAATGAGACTCTTCCTTTATTCCCAAACTGCTCAGAAGCGATGCCGCATCACTCTCAGCATTCCAGCCATCCATTTCAGCAAACTGCTCCTCAAGTTCAGATGCCCTTATGCCGTCTTCTTCAGAAAAATCAGCCTTTGCATAGATGGCATCTTTCTCCTCCTTGACTTTCCAAAGTTTGTCATGCCCCATCATTACCGTGTCAATAACAGTAAATTCATCAAACTCAAAGTGGTCCTGCTTCAAGACAGAGAGACGCTCATTAGGACCAAAGGTTATTGTTCCCCTTGTGGGTTCCAAATCACCGCTGAGCATACGCAGAAGCGTTGATTTACCCGCTCCGTTAGCACCAATCACTCCATAGCAGTTGCCTGCTGTAAACTTTAAATTAACATCTTGAAACAAGATTCTCTTTCCAAACTGAATTGCCAAATTTGATACAATAATCATAACTTTACTGTTCCACCTTGCGGTATTTTCCTTCAATAATGAGCATACCCTCATAAATTTCTCCGCCACCTGACTTTTTGAACTGAGTTGCGTCCAGCTCAGAGCCCTTCTCCTGCTCTTCTGTAGCCATATAGCGGTTATCCCATATCTTGCCCTTGATGGGTTTAAGGGTTGCTACATACTTATATCTTGATTTGTTTGTCTTTGGGTCTATTATACGTTGCACCACTTGGAACTTGCTTTTAGGGGTGATACCCTCCTTCATTCCAACTTTTGCGGCATAATAGAGCACCTTGCCTTTGTCATTCCTAACCACCTTGTATATAGGAGTCTTCAACTTGAAATCCTCATACTTAACCTGAAGTTGAGCGATATTCTTATCCTGGCTTCTGGTGCAGTTTATCTTTACCAAATCGTGGCGGTCATATTGTCCTTTAAGTACTGAGTTCTCATCATACTCATACTCGTGAGCCACATACCTCACTTTGAACAAAGAGTCATTACGCACAAACGCTTTGATTTTCTCCTCATCGGGGGTCTCTGTATAGTAGTATTTATAAAAGAGTGCGGCAATGGAGTCATTCCATTGTAGTTGGAAGAGGTATGAGTGGTTTCGGACTTTGAAACCTGTGAAACTGTCTGCTATGGCACCTGCCAAATTAGCCATATCTCTGCCTGAGTGTCCTCCAAGAAACGCATCTGTAATACTTCCGAGTACTGACAATGCGGCCTTCGCCGCCTCTGCCTTCTGCTCCGCTGTAACGTATGTCATATCATTCACAATGATGAATGTTTGTGATATGAGTTCCTCTCCAGCGTCAGCAAGCATATCCACCCCTCTTATTGTATGGCGTGCCATCTCCACGTCTAAGGCTGTGGCATCATACATTCCACGTTCCTGAATAAGATTTGTACTGAATCTTGCTGTGGAATAGTCAAACTCATCAGAACCATCAGATTTGAGGTTAAACCACTTGGCTACCATTAACATTCCCACATTATTTTTGTTAAAAAATCGCTCCAACTCCAACCCGTTCTTCTCTATCTCTGATTTTGAGAGATTCTTACCATATACAGCCTTGTACAAGCCGTCCTTGTTACGCTGTACTCCTGTAAACCAACTGTTATCCAACACCTTGATGCCTATATCGTGGTTATCATACTTGTCTGGAGTGGGAATCTCAAGATAGGCGTCTTTTATATCCTTTCCAAACTCATCTTCCGGGTGTAACACCATCATTGTGGCAATGGCGTTACGGCGGTACCGTTGCAGCTCGTCATTAACAATATCCTGTGCAGAGATTTCCACACAGGATATTGCAAGCATAATTATAACTGATAGTCTTATCTTAGCCAAGGGAATACAGTTGTTGTAGGCTGTTGGTGATTTCCGTAGGCGATACCCACTTGACGCATAGCATCTATGCGCTGTTTCTCCAAATCAACCTGGTCTTGATAAATCTTCATTTCAAACTTCCAGTCATCAAGCACCTTAGACTTGATTTCTGTATAAAGTGCCATAGCATCACCATAGCAGGCGGCGTCAGGAAGAATCTGAGAAAGATACTGACCAGCGGCCTTGGCACCTTCTGAATTTTGCTCGGCAGCCCACGCTACACGTGCTTGTGCCAAATTAACCTGACAAAGGTGGTCTATATACTGCTGATATATCTTTTGTGACAGAGCAAGAACCTCATTATAGCAGTCACAAACCTCCGGCACTGACATAAGGTCAAAGATGGCTGCCTCATACTCCTTCTTATCCGCCTTACTCTGAGCAATCTGCATAATCTGAGAGCAACGTGCGTTATAGTAGGCTATAATCTTGCTTTTACCCTCGTCCATAAAATCAGCCAACTGCTTATTGTTCTCATTTATGTTCTTGATACCATTTATATATGCCTTGGTATCATTTGTGCCTATTGCCTTAATCTCCATAGAGGTGCTTGAATAGACTTTCTGGTCATAATAATCAGCAATGTAGAATGTCATCTCCAGATTCTCAACAACCTGAGCAGGCGGGCCAGGCAGAATGTCCTTTGTAAGCGGTGTTATGACTGTTGTAATGAAGAATCTACTGAAATCCTCATTAGCCGCTATACCGTTTTTAACGGCAATCTGCTTAAGCTTGTTTGTCAGATAACTCTTGGCACCTGTCTGTATTGCCTCACCCTCCTGGTCTGGAATCATTATTGAAAGGTGAATCCAACTCTTCTTGTCATTAAAGTCCACAGTCTGGGCGTATGCCTGAATGCCAAACATACAGATACCCAATATAATAAAACTTAACTTTTTCATATTTCGCCTGTTTTTAATTATTTCTCACCAATTATCAAATATGCCCTACCCAAACCTCTGTTTGCAGTTTTGGATTCTATTTGGTATGTCTGCTTAAGGTATTTACGCAGATTGTCAGCAAAAACCTTTGCTGTCATAGCCTTGCCTTTCTCATCCATAAGAGGCATACGAACCTGTTCAAACAACATATAGTTCTCTGATGACTCTGATTGAGAATAACGGTGTTCTACAGTATTCTGGTGCATCCAGTCATCAATAATCTCACTGAGTTCCGTTCCGCCAAACTCGCTCTCCAAATCAAGTCCGGAGCCGTTGTCAAACACACGGACCTCAAATATACCCTCACGTCCGTTGTCAAACAAATCATTAAAATACTCTTCAAGACGTCCTGTGAACTCATCCATTTTATCAACAACAGCCTCTTCAAGCAGCACAGGCACCTCTGAACTCAAAGACGGGGCTCCGCTTCCGCTTGCACCGGCTATCTGTTTGTCTGTGTATGAATCAAGACCTCTTAAAATATATGTCAGAGTCTTTTTAGGACCGTTTTCTGATACAGACCAACCTAATTGAATAATAATATCAGCCTTAGCGGTGTTTTTCAACATATCCAACGGACTCTGGGCTATTGTTGAGCCGGACTTGCTTGTTGTCATATTCATTTCAGCCGTGCGGTTTGCAATGGATTTAAGATTGCTCTCCAAATCCTTTAGCGGGAAACCACGGTCAGCCATCATATCATTAATCTTTGAGATTGCAAGCATCAGGTTCTGGTCACTTTGCAACGCTCTTTTATAATCAGGGATTCTCTCTACAGTACCCTGATTGTCAAAGTCTTGCACATAACCGTTCTCACTACACCAAGCGTCACTTGGAACAACCATAAGAGTTGGTTTTGTAGCATGTGACTCTGCCATTGCTGACACCGCAACTAATAGCGATGTTACAAAAATCAATATTCTTTTCATATTTAAAAGTTATTTGTTTATCTATTATCCGTTAGACAATATCAACCGCTTATGGTTTAATAATACCGTCATCAATCAGACGTTGTTTAAGTTCAGGACGCAGAACTCTTACTGTGATGCCATAATACATCTGCTCCTTACGGTAGCCCCATTTCTTAGAGAGTATGCGCTGGTCTTCCATACTAATATACTTCAAATACTCACCTCTATCTTTGAAGAAGACATTGAAATAGTACTCATATTTCTCTTTAGCGTTAACCTCAAGCAGCAATGGTTGTGTGTTGCAACCTCCGTTGCCACTCTTTATGCCGTTAAACAGAACATCATATACAGCGTTTTTCTTAGCCTGTTCTATGGCATCAGTGCGGTTACGTCCCTTGCCATACACTCTAAGTGTCTGCGAACCGTCAAGTTCCACATTCATACACTCTGTAGGTATGTTCTGATATGCTCCTAAATCACTCTTCTTTGCCTCTATTGCCATTGGAGCAACTATCAGCAGTGCCAAACCTATTAAATAACTTTTCTTCATATCATTAAAGTTTTTAGATTAAAATTCGTAAGCGACTCTTCCCATAAGGAAGTTGGTGTATTTTGCAGATACGTATGGAACAGCCTGAGTCTGAGAGCCTGCCGTATAGTCACTATATCTTGGCAAAATCTGTCCCATATAACTTATACCCAGCAACACTGTGTGACGCGGGCCTACTATCTTAATACCAAGTGTGGGGGCAAAGAAGAAACCCTGACCTTGCAGTTTATCACCACCTATTGCAATTGTAGGGTCGTCTCCAGAGGCAGCACTCTTAACAGTTTCAGCCTGGTTCACAAACTTTCCAGAGAAGGTGTATCCTGCGTCAAATGACCAATATGGAACACACATACGGGTTGCCATTGACATAATGTTACCTCGTACATCTATATAGAGTGGCAACGCCCACTGTGAGCCGCCCAAGCCCTCTTTTGGATTAGACGGGTCTGTCCAATTATAACCTGAACTGATTGGTTCCGGATAACTTCTGCCATCAGCAGAGGCAAAGTTCAAATCACCAAGATAGTAACGGAATCCGAGACCAACACCAACTCTAATCCACTCATTGAATCTGTATCCGTTAATCCAATGAATAACAAAATTGCACATCTTAGGCTTGCCACCGAAATCAACGGCTCCGCCACCCCAAATCTCTACAGCAGTCCAATAACCTTTCTCCGCTGTCTCATAATCCTTATATTTAGGGCGCTTAGGTGTCTCT
>JAZUKL010000068.1:0-1584 GCA_045643245.1 Candidatus Enterocola sp. | reverse complement strand
GTTCAAACCAAACAAATGGCATGGATTGGTATTGCTGTGGGTCTGATTGCCATGACACTTTCATTTATCGTGCTATTCTGCGGTGGGTATAGGTTGATGATGTGAGTATTATAGTGAAACAAAAAATCTTTTAAAGAATTTTGCAGAATAAAAAATAATATATAATTTTGTCCCCGATAAAAAGAAAAAATGACAAGACATAGAAGCCGGAAACGGCTTAAATATAAAGGTTGGTAGAAATTACCCTCCCCGTGTAAACGGGGGGGGTAATTTGTTTATTATCAATAACTTACGGCATAATCGTAAGTGAGGGTCAAGGAACAAGGGTCAGGGGTCAAGTACCCCTCCGTCATCTCGAGCGAAACTAGAGATCTTTACTTGAACATTGCACAATATGAACCAAAAGATATCTCACTTCGTTCGATATGACGAAATTGCAAGAAACGAGTTTAACAAACATAATTATTAATTTTTAACTATTCACTGTCAACTGTCAACTGTCCACTGTCAACTAAAAACGTAATAACGATTAAAACTTAATATTAACCAATTAAACTAAAATTAACTTATGAAGAAGAAAGTTTATTCCGCTCCTGTATTGAAGCAAGTGAGAATGGAGGCGGAGATGCCCGTAATGATAGGCTCTGGTGCTCCTGTATCAAAAAGTAATGTAGCCGCAATGAGTGTAGGTGCTACAGGTACTTGGTAATTAATCTTAAAATTATTAGAAAAATGAAGAAACTTATTTACACATTTGGAGCGGCATTGGTGATGTTGGCTTCAGTATCTTGTGAGAAAAAAGAGACAGTAAAAGAGACAGTAAAAGAGACAAATCCATCAGTAGATAAGGCTGAAATGACGTTTACAGCCACCTCTGAAAAAGGTGCGTTAAAGACCACAGTGATAGAGGACGGCACTACAGTGGTATGGTCAGATGGCGATGCCATAAAGGTGTTTACTGCAGATGATACTCAGGGTGGTGTATGTGAGATGACAGACCCTAAATGGGTAGGTACATCTTATGCGGAATTCAGTGGAGAGTGTGCCGCACAAGGCCCTTGGACAGCAATATGCCCTGCAATTGATGGTGCAACATATTCTGACGGTGCAATAACATTTACAATGCCTGCTGAGCAGAATTATGCAGAGAACACATTTGCACAGGGTGCAATGCCATGTGTAGCATATTCAGAGACTACAGAGTTTACATTCAACCACTCATTTGGTGTGTTGAAGCTTAGTCTTAAACTTGCATCAGGCAAGACTGGTTCAGTAAAAAGCATAACAGTTACATCCAAAAGCACAGAGAAACTTAACGGAACATTTACCGTTACTCCTAAAACAAGTGCTACTGCAGCAAAGAGCGGTACAGACGGAACCAATGCAATAACCCTTAATTGTGGTAGTGGTGTTGCACTGAGCACAATTGCTACAGATTTCTGGATAGTGGTTCCTGCAGGTGCGTTTGCCAGCGGATTTGATGTAGAAATTACGGCAACAGATGACAAAGTGGCAACATTGTCAACAGAGAATAATAATACTATAAAGGTGGGAGAAATCAAACCAATGCCTGAAAAGGAGATT
>JAZUKL010000067.1:0-11885 GCA_045643245.1 Candidatus Enterocola sp. | reverse complement strand
TGTCGCTCTCTTTCGGTGGTCCTTATCTTGGCTTTATGACTGCCAAGATGGAGCATATCCGCAAGTTGCCTGGCAGAATAATTGGTGAAACTGTTGATAAGAACGGTAAACGTTGTTTTGTTCTCACTTTGCAGGCTCGTGAGCAGCATATCAAGCGTGAGAAGGCATCATCAAGCATTTGCTCAAACCAAGCAAACTGTGCGATACTTGCTTCAGTATATCTTGCCACAGTGGGTGCCGATGGACTTAAACAGATTGCGACTCAATGTTGCAGTAAGGCACATTATTTGGCTTCAAAACTGTCAAAACTAAGTGGTTGGAGCATTAAGTATGGTGCTGATTTCTTTATGGAGTTTGTAACTGAGAGTGAGAATCCTGAAGGTTTGCTTGAGTTCTTGCAGACAAAAGGTATTTTGGGAGGCTTACAACTGTCAGATAAAGAGATACTTTGGTGCGTGACAGAGATGGCTTCCAAAGATGATTTGGATACACTTGTCTCACTAATAGAAGAATATGGGAAAGGAGGTTCAAAATGATTGACTTGTTATTTGAACTAAGCAAAAAGGGTAGTAATAAGTTCTCAATGCCTGAACTTGATGTACCTGAAGTGTCAGTTTCAGCAAAGCGTGGCAAGGAACTTGATTTGCCTGAACTTCCTGAAGTTGAGGTTATGCGTCATTACACAGCACTTTCACGCCTTGTACACGGAGTTGAAGATGGTCCTTATCCACTTGGCTCCTGCACAATGAAGTATAACCCTAAGGTGAATGAGATGACAGCCTCACTTGAGGGTTTTACAGGCATTCATCCATTACAACCTGCCGATACTGTAAAAGGTTGCACAGAGGTGCTTAAATTAACGCATAGCGCACTTTGTGCCGTACTTGGTATGGATGCCGTAAGTTTTCAACCTGCCGCTGGCGCACACGGTGAGATGACATCGTTGCTTGTAATGCATAAGTACTTGCAGAGCATAGGTCAAACTCAGAGAACTAAAATCATTGTTCCTGACTCTTCTCACGGAACAAACCCTGCGAGTGCGGTAGCTGCTGGGTTTGAGGTGGTTACGATACCTTCATATTCTAACGGAATGGTTGATATGGACGCCTTGAAAGCCGCCGTTGGTGATGATACAGCCGCCATGATGCTTACAAACCCTAATACACTTGGCATATTTGACAAGCAGATAGCGGAGATGTCAAAGGTTGTTCACGCAGCAGGCGGACTTATGTATTATGATGGTGCCAACCTTAATGCAATTATGGGTTGGGCTCGTCCTGGCGATATGGGCTTTGATATTGTTCACGTAAACCTTCATAAGACATTCTCAACACCTCATGGCGGTGGAGGTCCTGGTAGCGGTCCTATCGCTTGTAAGAAATTCCTACAGGCTTACCTGCCTTATACAGAGTTGGATTACAGACAAGGTGTAGATGCAGAGAAGAGCATAGGTAAGGTTAAGGCTTTCCACGGAAACTTTGCAGTAATAGTAAAGGCATTGACATACATTCTTGCACTTGGGGCAGAGGGGCTTAAAGATGCTTCAGGTAAGGCTGTTCTTAACGCAAACTATCTGTTCAAGCAGATTGCGTCTCTATACGGAGAGCAGTATCGCCACTGTATGCATGAGTTTGTTGTGAGTGCCTCTAAGGCTGGTGATGATTATGGAGTTCACGCACTTGACATTGCCAAGGCTATGCTTGATGAGGGTATTCATCCGCCTACAATATATTTCCCTCTTATTGTCAAGGAGGCTATGATGTTTGAGCCTACAGAGACAGAGAGTAAGGAGTCTATTGATTCTTTGGCAAAGACTATGGCTTCAATTTTCAGTGTTGCCGCCTCAAACCCCGATGCGTTGCATGCCGCTCCGCTTAAGGCCTACATAGGCAGACCTGATGAGGTTAAGGCAGCGAAGGAGATGAAGGTTACGGCAAAGCCGTAATAAAGGAGAAAGGAGAAATGAGAAAGGAGAAATGAGAAAGGAGAGGTTGGTCTATATATTGTTGTGCTTATTGCTTTTTGTGCTGCCAATCAATGCGAAGAGGAATAATAAAGCAAATAATAGTAATATTATTCGCAACCCGGTTGGCTGCATAAATTTCCAATCTAATATTTATATTCCTTCAAATAAGACATCATATAAGGTACATAAGACTACACTTAAGGGTAAGGAACTTTCCATATACCTTGAAGATGCCTTTTCCAATCTGCTGTTTTCAGAAGAGTTGGTGGCTCAAGCCTACGATTCTGTAAGAAAGTATCTGCCTGAAGAGTACAAGAATTACAACCTCAGACTCTATAGCCACAATGAGCCGATAGAGAGGTATGTTCCTAATTATGTAAGGCAATCATATCTTCAAGACAAACGCCGTGTTGTAACATATAAGACTGCGTTTAATGTGGTTAACAGGCTTGACAAGCCTAAGCCGTCAGCAGGGTTGAGTGATAGGAATATTGTTCTTATGAACAGCCATGGACTATATTATAACTATCATAATGAGCGTTGGGAATGGATGCGTCCAAGAATGTTCGGGTCTGTAGAGGACTTACTTTCCACGTCAATTGCCATTCCTTTTCTTTTGCCTATGCTTGAGAACGCAGGGGCGGAGGTGTTTTGTCCAAGGGAAAGGGATTTTAATCCAAATGAGTACAAGTTTGCAAAGACAGCATCGGGGAATGAATTTAATGCAATAGTGGAGCAGAAAGGTGAGTATTGGGTTAAAGTTTGGTACAATAAGGGAAAGAAAGATGTGAAACTTACCGTAAAGCATGCCGGTGTGGAGTCAAACTATCAGATAAACACTCAGGTTGGCTATGGCACATGGATTTACATTGACAAACTTTTTCTTGACGGCTATACTCAACTTAATTTCTCCTCCGATGCTAAAATTGATTCGGTTGTAGTTGGTGGTGGAATGAGCCATGAGGATAGCGGTTATCCAAGGTATACTGAGTATGCCCTTAATAATCTTAGAGAGGGCGGAATGCCTGACAGCATGACATATAATCAAAAGAAAGGTGTCAAAAGTAATTACTACGATGATATTTATGCACGTAGTAAATATACTAACTATTTGATGGGCGGTTCAGACAGGTACCCGTCATATCCAGGACTTGAAATTCCTATTGACATGACTTTATCCATTCACACCGATGCGTTTGTTAGAGACTCCGATAAGGTTATAGGTTCTTTGCTTATCTGTACAACTGATTCTGTGTTTCCGTCAGGATATTCGCGTTTTGCAAGCAATGATTTGGCATATTATGTAGGAAATCAAATCAAGGAGGATTTAAAGGCGTCAGGAGTGGATAATTGGGAATGGCGTGGTATATGGCATCAAAATATGGTAGAGACACGTGTTCCAATGGTACCTACTATTCTTTGTGAAGTCCATTCACATCAGAATTTTGCCGATATGAAGATTGCCAATGAACCTAAATACAAATTCATATTTGCCCGTGCCATCTATAAGGCTGCCTTGAAATTTATTGCCGCACAATATAACACTACATACGTTGTTCAGCCGTTGCCTGTAAATTCATTTACCACTGAGTTTGCATCGGGTGACAGTGTAAGGCTTAGTTGGAAACCTACGTTAGACCCTATTGAAGAGACTGCATATCCTACGCAATATATTGTTTATACAAGAATCGGGAACGGTGCGTTTGACAGTGGAAAAATTGTGGACGGAAAATCTGTGACGCTTCCTATTGAAAAGGATAAGATTTACAGTTATAAGGTGGTGGCATATAATAATGGCGGTGAGAGTTTTCCTTCTGAAATTCTGTCGGTTTGTAAGTCGTCAAATGATACAAAGGGTACGGCACTTATTGTAAATTGTTTTGATAGGGTGTCAGGTCCCAAGCAGTTTGACTTTGGTGAATATGCTGGCTTTTCATTTGATTCAGATTTTGGTGTTCCATATATGTATGATATATCTCATACAGGTCCGCAGATAGAGTTTTACAAGTGTTCTCAATTCTCAAATAATGATTACCCTGGTTTTGGGGCATCGCTTGGCAATTATGAAACACAGATTATTGCGGGTAATACATTTGACTATACATTTGTTCATGGTACAGCACTGAAGGAGTGCGGATATTCATTTGTATCAACATCAAAGAAAGGTTTGGTAAATAATGCAAAAACTCCGCATAACTACTCATTGGTTGATTTGATTTATGGTCTTGAAAGGGGTGGCGGTGAGTTTGAACTTTTCCCTGCGTATTTGCAAAGTGCAATACTTTCATTTACGCGTGTAGGCAAGAGTGTATTGCTGAGTGGTGCGTACATAGGACAAGAAGGAGGCAGTTTTGCAAGCAAGACTTTCTGTTACACTTTGCGCTCTCCGTTTGCAGCCACAGACGGAACGGTTGCCTTAGCAAACGGGAAAGAGATGTTCTCATTACAGATGACACCTTCTGCTGAAAGATATTTCCTTCAGAATGTTGATGCCATTGATGCAAAATATAAGGGTGCAAAGATATTGCTTTATTACAGTAAGAACAGACTTCCTGCAGCGGTATATTATGAACGCAGTTACAAGACGGTGGTTGTAGGTTTCCCTATTGAGGCACTTACATCGCAGGAGCAGGTAAATACATTAATGAGGCATTTGACAGATAAATTTAATTAAAATTTTTACCATAAAAATAAAATAATTAAATTTGCTAAATATCAGTGTTATGAAAACATATCAATATAAAAATTTTGAAAATTCAAGTGAATTAATCAGGCTGCAAAGTGTGGCTGAAGGGGAGTATATTGCAGTAATAACAAAGCCTGTAGAGGTGGAGTTAGGGCAGAATGCCTTGCAAAGGTTAGAGTATGTGGCAAGAAACACAGGAGCCGCAATGGTATATTGCAATTATAGGAAAAGTGTTGACGGCAATATTGAGAATGTACCTACAATAGAGTATCAAGAGGGAAGCCTTAGAGATGATTTTGATTTTGGTCCGTTGTGGGTTATCAGTGTCAAGGCTTTGAAGAGTGTTAAGTTGTCTGAACTGAAGTATGCCGCATTGTATGACTTAAGACTTAAACTTTCTCAAAAATATAGAATTTTTCATTTGTCAGAATTCCTTTATACGCAAGTTTCAAAAGCAGACGGTGGTAACCAATTCAGTTATGTTGACCCTAAGAACCGTGCTGTGCAAGTGGAGATGGAGCAGGTGGTTACGGAACATCTTAAGGCAATTAATGCGTATATTCCTGCAGGAAGTCATAAATTGGTTGATTTTAAGGAGTCAGACGGAAAGTTTGCTGTGGAGGCTTCTGTCATTATACCTGTACGCAATAGGGCAAAGACAGTGGCAGATGCTGTAAATTCCGTCTTGTCACAAAAGGCTGACTTCAAGTTCAATGTCATTGTAATAGATAACCATTCCACAGACGGTACAAGTGAGATTCTTGATAAGTTGGCAAAGTCAGACAGCAGAGTGGTGCATCTTGTTCCTGAATCAAATGAGCTTGGTATAGGTGGTTGCTGGAACTATGGTGTAAACAGTAAGCATTGTGGCAGGTTTGCCGTTCAGCTTGACAGTGATGATGTATATCAAAATGCGAATGTATTACAAATCATTATAAATGAGTTCTATTCGCAATGCTGTGCAATGCTTGTTGGCTCATACACGCTTACTGACTTTAATATGAATATTCTGCCTCCAGGACTTATTGACCACAAGGAGTGGACCGATGAGAACGGACATAACAATGCACTTAGAATTAACGGTTTGGGGGCTCCTCGTGCTTTCTATACACCTGTTCTTAGAGAACTGCAACTGCCTAATACAAGTTATGGAGAGGACTACGCTATGGGAATCCGCATTAGTCGTGAATGGCGTATCGGGCGTATATTCAGCAGCCTATATTTATGTAGGCGTTGGGATGGCAATTCAGATGCTGCACTTAGCATAGAAATGACCAATGCCAATAATTTTTACAAGGACCAGCTGCGTACAATAGAGTTGTTGGCAAGAAAGAAATAAGCGTTTTATATTATGAAGAAGTTTTTTGCAATTGTCTCTATGGCAATGGTAGTTATTGCCGTATCGTGTAATAGGAGTGATGAAAAATCATATTGGGCTGATGAGTCTCATTGGCATAAGTCATTTAATCCAATTGACACCAATTATGTAGATGTGTTTTATGTAACATCTACTGATATACTTGATGAGGTGGATTCTACAGGCAACAGACAGTATAGGGCAGTACTTACTGATGATGAAATTAAGGCATTGGCTGGCGAGAACAATTATATTAACAAGCATATTTTTAACGATTCACTAAACTTTTTTGCACCATATTACCATCAGGCAACCATGTACACTCTTGTTGGCACGCCACTTCAATGTTCTGATTCAGTTATGGCAGAGGTTGGGGCAGAGGTGTGCGAGGCTTTTGACTACTATATGTCAAATATGAACGGAGGTCGCAGATTTATTCTTGCAGGTTTCAGCCAAGGTGCAAATATTGTTAAGATACTGCTTAAACACCTTACTGATGAGCAGTATTCACGTCTTGTTGCGGCATACGTAATGGGTTTTGGTATAAATGCCACAGATTTGGAATGCAAATATATAGTGCCGGCAGAATCAGCGGACGGTCAGGGTGTTACTGTGTGCTATAATTCAGTTTCAGACACTTCAAATATATGGGGCTATGTGCAGGACACAAGTGTTGTCTGCATAAATCCTATCACATGGACTACAACTTCAACTCCTGTAGAGTTTGAATATGACGGACAAAAAATTACCGCATCGGTTGATACGGTAAATAAGGTTGTTATTGTAAAAGGCTTTACAGAAACATCACCTCTTGGCTTTAACGCCCCTTGGCCTGAAGGTAATCTGCATCACTATGAAATTATGTTCTATGCCGGGCAAGTTGGAAACAATGCCAGACACAGAGCCTATCAATGAAGTTCCTTGACAGTTTCAATTGTACCGTCAGAGTAGAACTTCTTTATAATGTTCACACCACTAAACTTTCCTTTGTGCTGTTTGCCAATAAGATTAGTGTATGTTACATTTATAAGTTCAGCCTTTTTAATTGACTCATTTGTGTTGGTAGGAATATCACCGTACCCTGATACTGTTATCTCCTGTAAACCTAAATAGATAATACCATAGAACTCACCCTGACTTGTTGGAGTAAAGGTTACATAAACCTCTTGAGAACCATAGCCGCAGTCATCTGCACCCACCTCTGATTCTGAAACTGTAAATTCATCGGTGTCAGAATATACAATATCGCTCATTGAAGAGTAGTCAACTGTAAATGATAGGGTTTTAGAATCTCCAATAGTTACATTTTCAAATGACAAACCTTTGGAATCGGTCTCCAAATATGCACCTTGTTCTATCACTACATTTGTAATAGAGACTTCTTTTGTACCATTTGCCTCAACTTTTATGTTGCGGGTATCCCTGCTTAATACAATGTTGGCATTGCCTGATGACTCTTGAGTTGACCACATTAAAATCCATTCGTTATCAGCATTTAGTTCATAAACATTAATAGTTGTAGCCGCCAATAATGCCTTATCTCTTTTGAAAGAGAAGGAAAGAATAGGTGAGTTCTTCTCTGTTGCTATTTCTTTTGAATCTGTTTGACTAAACAAGTTTAGCTTTAATGTGAAGTCATCAACCGTTTCAGGTGGGCAATTCACTTTTCTTGTGGTTGCTGTTGCTGTTGCTGTATGTTGCCCCTCTGATTTTTCAGAGGCCATAGGGACTATAGTGAATGTATATTCTGTTCCATCTTTTAAGTTTGAAATAGTTGTATTGGTGTTATCATTACCCTCAATAGTCATATAATCTGTATCAGACCAAGATATTTTGTATCCCCAAGCATCTTCTACAGGACTCCACGATGCCAAAACAAAATAATAGGAAACATCGTCTATTGAAAAATCCTCTACTGCAGGCATATCAAGTGTGGTTGTGGATACCATTGTGCCGGGTGATGTGTATTCACCTGCTTTGGCTTTAATAGAGAACTTATACTCTGTACCCATATTAAGCCCATCCCATGTTATTTGAGGCTCCGTAACAGTTTGACTTGTACCTAAAGTTGTATTTGTAACCTCATAACTTGTAGCTCCATATACACTACTCCATGTAATAGTGACATTTTCATATTTAGGCAGTACGCTTACATTAGTAGGGGATGTAAGAATACCCTTGCCGCTTATTTCTGCCATTATCTGTGTCGGGTCAAGATATACTTGTGCGGAATAATCGTTTACTTCTAAAGGCAGAAATCCTACAGTAACTGTATATACATCAGTCTTGCCGTCTCTTACCACAGACTCTAAAGTCATATACTCACAGCCGTTTATTACAAGATTCTCTGTTGTCAATTCTGTATTGGACAAAACCTTGAATGATGTGGTGGTATATGTATTAAGCACTGTATTGTCTAAATTGACTGATGTTTCGGCAATACCTATATTTACATTTCTATAATAACGAGTGGCACCTGTAGCCTTGTTTTCAAATTTAATACCCGATATTTCAGTGGCGGGAGTAAAGTACTTGTTCACCTCTGTGTATACATTGTTGGCAGGCAAATCATTATAAATCTCATCGCCATTACTTGTTGTGATAACTAATGGGTTTGTTACCCAATCGGGGGTTAATGAGTATGATTTAACCTCCATATTTACAACTGTTACAGGTACCTCAATTCCCCAGTCAATCTTGTCAGATAGATATGTTACAATCATTGTTTCATTTGTGTTGGCTACATAGTTGTAGTTTGCGTAAGTGCTTAAAAATGTAATACAAATGAAAAATGTTGCTAAAATTCTCTGTTTCATAACTTTGTAATGATTTTTATTGTTTCCCTGTTTGCAAAAGTAACGTTTTTTTTGAAAAAAATTCATTAAAATGAATAAAAAAGCAATAATTGTGTATACATTTGCAGGTGATAGAAACTTTATTGTAACAATTTTAACAATTAAAACTTAAGCTTATGAAAAGGATTTTATTAAGTCTGGCATCGGCTACTATAGCGGTAAGCGGTGCGTTTGCATCTTACCAATATAATCTTATTGGTGATGTATCCTATGATGTTAAGGGTAAACAAAATGTTACTCTTGATTTAGGAAGTGATGTGTTTATTTCTGCTGTTGAATTTGATGTTAAATCAAGTTCCACTTTCCTAGTAACCAATCCTTTGGTTATGAAAATAGGTGGCACAATTGTGTATAAGGCAGAACCTACAACCAAATTTGAGCGTGTGTCTTATAAATTTGATACACCACAAGTTGGCTCAACTATTAGCATAGAGAATAGGGCTAATGTAACAAGGTCTGTTAAGAATATGACATTTACTTTGGAGCCAACAGTTATTGATTTGGGAACCAGTTTGTCTGGTGATACTACTAAAACATCGTTTGTAGTATTATCTGACACTGCTCTTACAGTTGATAATTTTGTTTCTGATAATGAATACTTGACCATTGATTCAGTATCAAACAATGTTTCAATTTATAGAGTGTATGTATCTTTTACTCCTGTAAAAATAGGTGAAAACTTTGCAAAAGTATCATTGAAAAGCAATCAGGAGAATACATTTGTTGTTGCAGAATTGAAGGATAGAGTGGTGCTTCCTGCTACAACAGCACTTAATGCTGACAATATAACCTACTCATCTGTTGATTTTAATTGGGAGCCTGTTGAAGGTGCAAAAGAGTATAAACTTGCTTGCTCTAATGGAACAATAATAGTTACTGACGATATTAGCACAGTATATCCTGGTTTGAAACCTAATACTACATACGAGTTTACGCTTAGTGCAATTGACTCTACTGACTATGTTTCTCCATACAGTCTAACAACTATGGTAACCACTTTGGATTCAAAGTGTGAAGGAGTTGTTATTGATGACATCACTTTGAATGGTAATGATACCAAGAGTGTTATTATTGATAAGAATACTCCTGTAATTTCATTCTCATTTGAGTCTTCAGGTGCAATTGTTAGAAAATGTGGTGTAGAACAACTTATTGATGGAGAGTGGGTTTCATTGTGGTCATCTAATTCAGAAAAGGGTACTGCAAATGTTACTGCAATAAACAATCATTTGGGTTCTGTAGAGGTACGTTTTGTACACGAATCATTGTTTAATGACGGAAAGGCTACATTTACAAACATTAATGCTTTCCAAGGATTGTTTGTAACACCTCAAATTACTGAGATTGATTTGGGTGAGATTGAATATGAGGAGGGTATTACCGTGTATTATGATTTGGCTGTTGATTATGCCTCTATGTGGGCTACAGTTGAGGATGATATAGATATAGAAGTAGATAAGGACAGTATAGGTGGAGAAGGTTGTGATTTTGGCACCGATACACTTACTTTAACTATAATGCCACAGAATGATGGTCTGTTTGAAGGTAGTATTTTTGTAGGAGCAACTGAAGTTTTTGTACGTGCTTCTTTTGTAACTCCAGTAGACGCTTCTTCTGTTGCTGCAGAAGGCAACTTTGAAGTTACACCTAACCCTGTAGCTGATATTGCAATAGTAAATGCCGCTGATGTAGTGGAGGTTTACTTGTATGACCGTGCAGGAAAACTATTGATATCTGCTCAAGGCAATGCAGTAGATGTAGCTAATTTGGCTCCTGCCACATATTCATTAGTTGCTAAATTTGTTGACGGCTCTTTGAAGTCTGCAAATGTTATTAAGAAATAACCAACAATAGTTGCAATAAAAAAGGAGACTCAAAAAAAATTGAGCCTCCTTTTTTATGATTTTCCTTTAACTCTTAATCCTTTATTATTCTGAACGCCTGTTGCTCTTTGTCAAATTTGACTATTAGCAGATAGATTCCTTTTGCACAGTGGCTAATGTCAGCAACCTTGCCGTCAATAATAGGACAATTATACATTGAACCGTTAAGTCCAACCATGCCAACGCCTTTTATCTCTTCTTCAGTGTCTATTGTAATAAAGTTAGAACTTACTGTAGGATATATTGAACATGGAATAGTATAATCCATAGTTTCATTTGCATCAGTAGTGAAATCATAGTAGGCAGGTACATCAGGCAAAGCCTTTCTAGAAGCGGTATATACCTTTACTTCTCCAGGTTGCAAAGTAATTGACTTTCCTGCAGGAAGGGCAGTGGTTCCGTTTGCAAGGTAATCATACCAACTGTTGCCTTCCGGTAATGTAAAGTCTTTTGCACCTGAATATTGCGTTCCTCCTGCTACATTAAAGTTACCAATTATAAACACCCTGTCGTTACCTGAGCCCCAAATAACGCTACGCAATGATTTTCCGGAACCTATATCAGATGATGTGGGGTTCCCTGCAAACACATTTGGCATAATCTTGGTGCGCAGTTGCATTATCTGACCGCATTTCTGATATGCTGACATACGGGCTGCATCTTTATACCAACCTTTTTGCTCCGGCATTGGCTTGGCGTTTGTCTCCTGACAGCCTGTACCGCCTTTGTCCACATCGCCTGACTTGCCGTCAGAACTTGCACAGAATGACCAGTCATAACCTAATTCCTCCCACATATAGAACATTTGCGGACCGTTAAGCATAGCGTTAAATGCTAAGTTCATAGGTGTACGTGCTATACGGCTTGCCTCAGATGTCTTTAAATCTCCGTTGCCGTATTTTTTTGCTTTCCAGAACGGACGTTGCTCATCGTGGCTTGAACAGTATGATACTCTGCCGTCATAGTTTGCTTCTGAGAAGGAGTCTCCTTCTTTAAGCCAACCCATAGCGGTTTGCATATAGGCGTTGTTTGTGTTCTCCCATACGCCTATGCCAAGATTCGGATATGAGGTTCTGTCGCTCTCCCAATACTCGAGAATGAAGTATGCGTCAGAGGATACGCTCTTAATGGCATTGTA
>JAZUKL010000066.1:0-70029 GCA_045643245.1 Candidatus Enterocola sp. | reverse complement strand
TATGCCGCATTCTGGAAATCGGCACCACAAAGGCTATTTCAAATAGTTTCAGAAATAATACGATGAATCGGTTAATTGTTGAATCGGTTAATCGTAATAAGATAATCCGATTCAACAGTTCACCAGTTCTCCGATTAACCACTATGTTTCAGTTCTACGCCCCAAATATTCTCTCTGATAACACTCTGCCCGAAGAGGAGTCTCACCACGCAGTAAAAGTATTGCGTCTTCAGGCAGGAGACAGTGTGCTTGTTATGGACGGTCAAGGCACTATGTACCACGCCACAATTGCGGTGGCACACCCAAAACATTGCGTGCTTAACAGTTTGGAGAAAGTTGATGCACCACGCACCCGCAACTACCATCTTCATATTGCCATTGCACCTACTAAGAATATGGACAGGTTGGAATGGTTTGTAGAAAAGGCTGCTGAGATTGGCATTGATGAGATTTCTCCCATATTCTGCACATTCTCAGAGCGTAAGGTGCTGAAAAATAACCGCATTGAAAAGATTCTTGTATCAGCTATGAAACAGTCAATGCAGCCATATCTTACAAAACTTAATGAGCCCTGCTCATTCAAAGAGTTCATTAAAAGAGCCTCAGCGTTTGACGGGCAAAAATTCATAGGTCACTGCCATAGCGGAGAAAAAGAGATGCTTGCAAAAGCGGTTCAACCTAATGGCAAATACCTTATTATGATTGGACCTGAAGGCGATTTCAGCGAAGAAGAGGTATCGGAAGCCATTAAAAATGGTTTTACTCCTATATCACTTGGCAATATGCGGTTACGCGTTGAGACAGCGGCACTCTACAGCTGCTCTGTTGTGGCGGTAAAGAATCAACTTTCTTGATATTTGATTACTTTTGGGAAAATTCATTTTCAAAAGTGAAAATTTTTTCATAACTTTGGGAGAATTTTTGCTTAAAGACTGCATATATACACAATTTATGCAAAAAAAAAGAAATATAGACCAAAAAGATTATAAAAATATGGAGAACTTCATCTACGCTTTAGAATTGATGGGAATTGGAATGGGAACTGTATTTGTAGTGCTTATTCTGGTTATTGAACTTGGCAAGCTACTAATTCTGTTAGTTAACAAGTTTGCTCCTGCAGAAGAGAAGCCACAGGCAACCGCTACTGCAGCAGTACCTGCAAACATAGCACAAGCAATTTCACAGGCAGTGAATATTATTACAGGGGGTAAAGGTAAAGTAGAAAAAATTGAAAAAAAATAAGATATGGCAAACAAAAAGAAAGAAGTAAAATTCTGCCTGCTTTTCCGTGATATGTGGCAAGCCGCAGGCAAGTATGTTCCACGCGTTGACCAACTTGTAAAGGTTGCCCCGGCAATTGTCAAGATGGGATGTTTTGCACGTGTTGAAACAAACGGTGGTGGTTTTGAACAGGTTAATCTGCTATTTGGTGAGAATCCTAACAAAGCGGTACGTGAATGGACAAAACCTTTCAAGGAGGCTGGCATTCAGACCCAAATGCTTGACCGTGGACTAAACGGACTTAGAATGAGCCCTGTGCCAAGCGATGTCAGAAAACTTTTCTATGTAGTTAAGAAAAAGCAAGGTACTGACATAACCCGTACATTTTGCGGACTTAATGACCTTAGAAACATAATTCCCTCAATAGGATATGCAAAGGCAGGTGGTATGATTTCACAATGCAGCCTTTGTATTACCTTCTCTCCGCTACATACAGTTGAATACTATACAAACATGGCATTCAAACTTATTGAGGCAGGTGCTGATGAAATTTGTTTGAAGGATATGGCTGGCATAGGCAGACCTGTAACATTGGGTGCCATTGTTGCAGGAATAAAGGCTAAATACCCTGATATTCCTATTCAATACCACTCTCATGCAGGTCCTGGTTTCAGCATGGCTTCAATTCTTGAAGTGTGCAAGGCAGGTTGCGACTATATAGATGTAGGTATGGAACCTCTCTCTTGGGGTACAGGACACGCTGATGTGCTTGCCGTTCAGGCAATGCTTAAAGATGCCGGTTTCAGCGTTCCTGAAATAAACATGGAGGCTTACATGGAGGTTAGAACACTTGTTCAGGGTATGATAGATGACTTCCTTGGTTATTACATACCTTCACGTAACCGTTTGATGAACTCTCTGCTTATTGCCCCCGGACTTCCTGGCGGTATGATGGGTTCACTTATGACAGACCTTGAGACCAACCTTGAGAGCATCAACAAGTATAAGTCAAAGAATAACAAACCAGCCATGACACAGGATGAGCTGCTTATAAAACTATTCAATGAGGTTGCCTATATCTGGCCTAAGATGGGCTATCCTTGCTTGGTAACTCCGTTTAGCCAATATGTTAAGAACATGGCTCTTATGAATGTAATGCAGATGGAGAAAGGCAAGGAGCGTTGGTCTATGATTGCTGACGATATATGGGATATGATGCTTGGTAAGGCTGGTGCCCTACCTGGTCCTCTTGCTCCTGAACTTATTGAAAAGGCAAAGGCTGAAGGACGTGAATTTCACAATGAAGACCCTCAATCAAATTACCCCGATGCTCTTGACACCTTCCGCAAGGAGATGGCAGAGAACAACTGGGATTTGGGAGAGGATGATGAGGAACTATTTGAACTTGCAATGCACCCACAGCAATACCGCCTATATAAGTCAGGTAAGGCAAAGGCTGATTTTGAGGCTGACCTTGCAAAACGTAAAGCTGAAAAGGCAGGAGCAAAAGGTGGCATAGCTCTTCCGCAAACAGTTACCGTTGATGTAAACGGAGTGAAATATTCTGTTACAATTGGTGCAAATGACGGTGTTGCAACACCTGCCGCCGCCACAACGGCTACATCAACTGCCGCACCTGGTGAAGGTAAGGAACTGCAATCACCTCTTGAAGGCAAATTCTACCTTGTAAAATCTGCCGGAGATACAGCGGCAAAGGTTGGAGATACAGTAAAGAAAGGTCAGACAGTGTGCTACATAGAGGCTATGAAGACCTTTAACGCCATTGCCGCAGAGTGTGACGGTGTCATTACGGAAATCTGCTTCAAAAGCGGTGATTCTGTATCGGAGGACGATGTACTTATGAAAATTAAAGAATAAGCGGTATGGAGAATATTTGGGAAAAGATATACGGAATGACTGCTCTCAGCGATATTATTGCTGACCCACGATTCCTTATAATGTACTGCCTTGCTTTCTTACTGCTTTATCTTGGCATTAAGAAGGAGTTTGAGCCTCTTCTGCTTGTACCTATTGCATTTGGTGTGCTTATTGCAAACTTTCCCGGAGGTGGAATGGGAGTTCTTGGTGCAGACGGAGAAGGTCTTGTTCATTATGTAAAAGACGGAGTTGAGGTGTCAAAGAATGTTTATTCAATGACACTCCCTGAAATTGCTCATGATTTAGGGCTTATGAATTACATTTACTATGCCCTGATTAAGTCAGGTCTGCTGCCGCCTATCATATTTATGGGTGTAGGTGCGTTGACTGACTTTGGTCCTATGCTACGCAACCTGAAACTTGCAATTTTTGGTGCAGGCGCACAATTCGGTATATTTGCCGTGCTGCTTGTAGCATCACAATTCTTTACAATGAAAGAGGCTGCATCTCTTGCAATCATAGGTGGTGCAGACGGTCCTACGGCAATTTTCACCACTCTTAAACTTGCTCCGCATCTACTTGCACCTATTGCCATTGCAGCATACTCTTATATGGCTCTTGTGCCTGTAATAATTCCTTTAGTGGTTAAACTCACCTGTTCTAAAAAGGAACTTATGATTAACATGAAGGAACAGGATAAGCTCTACCCTAACAAAATGGAGTTTAAGAATATGAGGGTTCTGAAAATTGTATTCCCTATAGCGGTTACAACTATTGTTGCAATTATTGTACCCGATGCGGTGGCTCTTGTAGGAATGCTTATGTTCGGTAATCTTTTGAAGGAGATTGGTGCAAATACATTCCGTTTGTTTGATACTGTCTCTAACGGCATTATGAATGCCGCTACAGTATTCTTAGGTCTGTCAGTAGGTGCAACCATGACTGTAGATGCATTCCTTAACTGGACCACACTTGGCATTGTTGCAGGAGGATTTCTTGCATTCGGGTTCTCAATATTCGGTGGCATTATGCTTGTCAAGATAATGAACCTCTTTACTAAGAAGAAGATTAATCCGCTTGTTGGAGCTACTGGCTTGAGTGCCGTTCCTATGGCATCACGCGTGGCTAATGACATAGCACTTAAGTATGACCCAAAGAACCATGTGTTGAACTACTGTATGTCAAGTAATGTGGCAGGTGTAATTGGTTCTGCGGTGGCGGCAGGAATTCTTATATCATTCTTAGGATAATATATTTCCAATATTGCAGGTTAAGGCTAAAAAATATTTAGGGCAGCATTTCCTTACGGATTTAAATGTTGCAAAGCGTATAGCGGACACAATAGATGTGTCCGCTGAGCGTAATGTGCTTGAGATTGGTCCAGGTATGGGAGTGCTTACCCAATTCCTGCTTAAGAAGGATAGGAACCTGCAAGTTATTGAGATAGACGGGGAATCGGTTGATTATCTGAAACAGAACTTCAAGACAGAACTTGCTGACCGCATAATTTTTGATGATTTCCTAAAATTTGACATCGGGGAAGTATTTAACGGAGAAAAATTTGCACTCATAGGAAACTATCCTTACAACATTTCAAGCCAAATATTCTTTAAGGTACTTGATAATAAGGAGCGTATTCCGTTTGTGTCAGGCATGATACAGAAGGAGGTTGCAAAAAGGTTGGCATCGGGTCCGGGAAATAAGGATTACGGCATTCTGAGTGTGCTTCTTCAAGCCTATTATGATATAGAATATCTTTTTACCGTGCCGCCTGGGGTGTTTGCTCCGCCACCAAAGGTTGACTCAGCGGTCATTATTATGAAACGCAATGGCGTAAAGGAGTTGCCTTGTAATGAAAAACTTTTCAAAACCGTAGTCAAAACCGCATTTAATCAAAGACGCAAGACTTTGAGAAACTCCCTAAAGCCAATGATGTCCGAAGGTTTTTCAACAACCGATGCCATTTGGAACAAACGTCCTGAGCAACTGAGCGTTGCAGACTTTATTAACCTTACACTCCTGTTCCAATAGCGTATGGATTTCACCTTTGAATTTTTGCCTGAATGTGTATCAACTAACAAAATGTTACTTGACAGGCTTGCAAGTGGCATACAATACGCTGACGGATATACTTTATATACAGCGTTTCAAAGTGGCGGTTACGGGCAGATAGGTAACAAATGGGAGTCAGAGAGAGGAAAGAATCTGCTATGCTCAATATTGTTGCACCCTAACAGGGTTAAGGCAACAGAGCAGTTTTTTATATCGGAAGCCGTATCGCTTGCCATATCAAATGTATTATCAGCTGAAACAGAAGGCATTAGCATTAAATGGCCTAATGATGTCTATTGGAATGACAAGAAAATAGCCGGCATTTTGATTGAAAACAATGTAAGTGGCTCATACATTGCTGATTGTGTAATAGGCATAGGGCTTAACCTTAATCAGAAAACTTTTGTGAGCGATGCCCTGAATCCCATATCACTCAGTGCCATTACGCATAAAGAATATGATATAGAACCTATATTGAAAAGAATTTTGGGCTTGTTTAATGAGTTTTACGCTATGGGAGAGCAGAATAGGAGTGAACTTCATAAACGTTACATATCTTTTCTATATAGATTTGGCGTACAATCCCCCTACTCCGATACCAACGGCACTTTCTTAGGTGAAATTTCCAATGTTGATGCAGACGGGCATCTGCATATAACTGATGATAAGGGTATTGACAGAGTATATGCTTTTAAGGAGGTAAAGTATGAACAAATACATTAAAGGACTTATATCTCTCTTATACCCAAAGAGTTGCGGAGGTTGTGGCGGTTATTTGGTACAAGGTGAAAATGAGATTTGCACCAACTGCCTATGCAATTTAAGCCGTACAGGTTTTCATAACATTCCTGACAACGATGCTGAAAAACTATTCTGGAACAAGGTTCCCGTTGAATACGCCACCGCATATTGCTATTTTCACAAGGGCGGCATTGCACAAAGAATGTTGCACAATTTGAAATATAAAGGCTATAAATCCCTTGGTTTTGAAATGGGCAAACTATTAGGTGAGGAGATAAAAGGCAGTGAGGTTGCTAGTGTTGATTATATAGTTCCGGTTCCTCTGCACCCCTCTAAACTTAAAAAAAGGAGGTATAATCAGGCAGAGGTTTTGGCTCAAGGCATAAGTTCTGTCCTATGTATTCCCATTGACACATCATCTCTTGTCAGAACACATGAGAATACCACTCAAACCAAAAAAAATATAAATGAGAGATACCAAAATTCCCTTGATTTGTTCTCTTTGGCAAATACAGAGAAATTGAAAGGTTGCAGGGTTATGCTTGTTGATGATGTCATTACAACAGGTGCCACTCTTGAGGCTTGTGTAAGGGAATTGCTAAAGATTGAAGGTGTCAAGGTTAATTGTGTCGCTTTTGCAATTGCAGGACATTGATTTTTTTTGTACATTTGCAACCTGAAAAATGCGTTATATTATGGATTTGTTGTCAGTAATATGGAATGTTGACCCTGTGGCTTTTTCAATAGGTCCTGTTGAGGTGCGTTGGTATGGTCTGTTGTATGCTACAGGATTCCTTTTTGCAATATGGCTGCTTGGCAAGATGTTCAAGAGTGAAGGCTGTCCTGATGAATGGGCTGACAAGGTTTTCATTTACATGGTAATAGCCGTAATAGTAGGTTCAAGGTTAGGTCATGTGTTTTTTTATGATTGGGCATACTATAAAGACCATTTAAGTGAGATTCCTATGGTATGGCGTGGCGGATTGGCAAGCCACGGCGGTGCAATAGCCATAATCCTGTGTGTATGGCTTATGGCTAAATATATGTGTCATAAGAGTTTCTTTTGGCTTGCAGACAGAATGTACGTAATATGCGCTCCTGTTGCGGGTATAATAAGAATAGGAAATCTTATGAACTCTGAAATTTATGGTTGTGAGACCACCGTTCCGTGGGCTTTCAAGTTTGTGAGGGATTATCCTGGAATACCTATTGAATCAATTCCTGAATGCCATCCTACGCAACTTTATGAGGCTGGAGCATACTTTCTTATGTTTTTCTTCCTACTTTGGCTATATTGGAAGACTGATGCCCGTAAACATGAAGGATTGTTGGCAGGTATAGGTTTTGCATGGACGTTCATTGCAAGATTCTTTATAGAGTTCATAAAGAATGACCAGTCTGATTTTGAGGCTGGTATGGTATTGAATATGGGACAGTTACTAAGTATTCCGTTCATAATATTCGGTATTTGGATTATTATTAGGGCGATGAGAAGTGAAAAGTTAAAAGTTAAAAAATAAATATTGTTTACATAATATGCAGAATTATAAACGTACTACCATTACATCAGCGCTACCATACGCAAATGGTCCTGTTCACATAGGACATTTGGCAGGAGTATATGTACCTGCTGACATCTATGCTCGTTATTTAAGGCTAAAAGGTGAAGATGTAATCTTCATAGGCGGTTCAGATGAACATGGTGTGCCTATTACAATTAAGGCACGCAGAGAGGGAGTATCGCCGCAAGATATTGTAGACAGATACCATAATCTTATAAAAAAGTCTTTTGAGGAGTTTGGCATATCGTTTGACATATATTCACGTACAACATCTGACACTCATACCCAAGTGGCATCTGACTTTTTCAAGACCATTTATGACAAGGACGGGTTCATAACTAAAGAGAGCGAGCAGTACTTTGATGAGGAGGCAGGAGTTTTTCTTGCTGATAGGTACATTACAGGTGAATGCCCTCATTGCCATGAGCAGGGTGCATACGGAGACCAATGTGAAAAGTGCGGTACCGCCTTGTCGCCTGATGAACTTATAAATCCAAAATCAACAATCAGTGGCAGTAAGCCTGTAAAGAGAATGACAAAGCATTGGTATCTTCCTCTTGACAAGCATGAAGAGTGGCTACGAAAGTGGATTCTTGAGGACCATAAGGAGTGGAGACCAAATGTATATGGGCAATGCAAGAGTTGGCTTGATATGCATCTTCAACCACGTGCAGTAAGCCGTGATTTGGATTGGGGTATTCCACTTCCTATAGATAATGCAAAGGGCAAGGTTCTTTATGTTTGGTTTGACGCACCGATAGGCTATATATCAAACACTAAGGAGTTATTGCCTAATGATTGGGAGAAGTGGTGGAAAGACCCTGAAACACGTCTTGTCCACTTTATTGGTAAGGATAACATTGTTTTCCACTGTATAGTCTTTCCTGCTATGTTGAAGGCTGAAGGTTCATTCATTTTGCCTGACAATGTGCCTTCAAATGAGTTTCTGAACCTTGAAGGAGACAAAATTTCAACATCAAGGAATTGGGCTGTATGGCTTCATGAATATTTGGCTGATTTTCCTGGCAAACAGGACGTGCTACGTTATGTTCTTACCGCCAACGCTCCTGAAACTAAGGATAATGACTTTACCTGGCGTGATTTTCAAGCCCGCAATAATAATGAACTTGTTGCCATATATGGTAACTTTGTAAACCGTACTCTTGTGCTTACACACAAGTTCTTTGACGGTAAGGTTCCTGCATCGGGTGAACTGACAGACTATGACAAGGCTACACTTAAGGAGTTTGCTGATGTTAAGGCTGAAGTTGAAAAACTGCTTGATAACTTCAAGTTCCGCGATGCACAAAAAGAGGCAATGAATCTTGCCCGCATAGGCAACAAATACCTTGCTGACACTGAACCTTGGAAGGTTGCAAAAGAGGATATGGGCAGAGTTGCCACCATTCTTAACCTTGCATTGCAGATTACTGCCAATCTTGCCATTGCGTTTGAGCCGTTCCTGCCGTTCAGCAGCAGGAAACTGCGTGAAATGATAAATCTTAAGGAGTGGTCATGGAATAAACTTGGCAGTCTTGATTTGCTTGCCACAGGTGCTTCAATAAACAAGCCTGAACTTTTGTTTGAAAAGATTGAAGATGCTCCTATTGAGGCTCAAATAAACAGATTAGAGGAAATCAAGAAAAAGAATGAGGAGGCAAAGCGTTTGGAGGAACTAAAGAATTTCAAACCTGCACAGGTTGCAGAAAACATACCTTTTGAAGATTTTGAAAAACTTGATGTGCGTGTAGGCACTGTACTTGAATGCTCCAGAGTACCAAAGGCAGACAAGTTGCTCCAATTCAAGATAGATGACGGTATGGGCTGCCGTACCATTGTATCAGGCATTGCAGCATACTATAATCCGGAAGATTTGGTAGGCAAACAGGTTTGCTTTGTTGCAAATTTTGCACCTCGTAAACTTAAAGGGGTTGAAAGTCAGGGCATGATACTCTCTGCCCAAGATGCAGACGGCAGACTTGTAGTGATATCACCGTCAGCAAATGTACATAACGGTGTAAAGGTCTGCTAATTTTCCCTTGCGTAAGCAATGGCACGGTTAAGAAGAGTGTTTATTTCAACACAGTTTGTAAAGTTCTCCATAACCCAATCAAACAAGCCGTCAGAATAGAGGACATCCCAAGGGGTGTCCTTTCCTATTGAATAGGACTTGTATTTAAGTAAATCAGCGTATTTGAAATCTTTTGGAAACCCTTTTGGACATTTGGTAAGCTGGGCATTGTCATTAAGGTCAAAGCCTTCCGCTTTATTAAGTGCCGATAAAAACGCTTCAGGATTGTCATAAATCTCTTCTCTTACACTTTCAAGTTCTTTTGGTGGCAACATGTATGCCCCTGCCGCTATCATATTACGGCCGATATAATCACATAAATGTGATTCAATATGAAAATAGTATCCTGCAAATCCTGATTTTTTGCCGTTGGGGCATACGTATGCACCTATATGGGATTTGTAAGGGCGTTTATCATTAGAGAAGCGTATATCCCTGTTTATTCTATATGTACAATCCTGTACTCTTAAGCCACTAACAAGAGGGTCTATTTTTGAAACCCCTATAATAAGCCTTTCAGTAAATTCAGCCCATTCCGCCTTAACCTCATTCCAACGGTTACGGTTAGCGTCAAACCAAGCCTTATTATTGTTATCGGCAAGGTCGTTTATAAATGTTACAATGTTCTTCATAATTATAAAGGGTCAAGGGACAAGGGTAAGGGGACAAGGTTTATTCTTGACCCTTTTTCCTTGTCCCCTGTCCCTGTTGCAAAGGTATAAATTATTATTTGAATCTCCAAAAACGCTCCTTTGTAACATATCTGTAACACGTCTGTAAGGGGTTTGTAACAACTAAAGAAAATTTAATCAAATATTGAAAATAATTATCAATGCCTATTGTTGCATATTTAAAAAGCGTTACTTTTGCATTGTGATTTTTTCATAGTATTTGATTTTAAGGTTAGCAAATAGGTGTTCAAGCGTGAACACCTTTTGTTATTTTTAGGGGTTACTTATCATTTTTCTCACTATCTGTTACCGTTTGATATTCAGCAGGTTTTTCAGCCGCTATATAATGAGAAAGCGTGTCTATTTTCTTGTTCATTGATATTATTTCAAGAAAAATATCACGCATAAGCATATTGTTGACAGGTATCTCTGACAACAAATCAGGTGCGTTAATGCCAAGAATATCCGCTAATTGTTTTAATCTTGTGGTAGATATGCCACTCTCTCCTCTCTCAATCTTGGAATATGCAGTAGTTGTTATTCCCATTTTGTCTGCAACGGCCTCTTGTGTTAAATCAAGTATTCTGCGTCTTGTTCTTAAACTTTGACCGAATGCAACTCTGTCTTCATAATCCGCCTTACTTACTTTGCTCTTGAAATTGTAAAATTTTCTTTTCATAACTTATTAATTATAGATTAAAAATAAAATAAACATAACGATTGTAAAGTTAATGACTATCTTAGTTTAATTTCTATAATTAAAAGTTGCTAATTTGTAACTAAAACAAGGATTCACGATTAAAAATAAAAAATCGGACATCATATTTGCCCGATTTTTCTTTTTTTTATAATCCTCTGCCGCAGCAGTTCTTATACTTCTTACCGCTACCGCAAGGACACGGGTCATTTCTGCCTACTGTCTTTTCAACATGAACAGGCTGTGGTTTCTGTTTTTCACGTGTATCTTGCTCTCCAGCCTTCATAATGTCACTCTTGTGTGCCTGATACTTGCTGTAATCATTACGTTGGCGTTGTTGTGCCTCACGCACTGAATCGCCTTCTCTTACAGGGATTTGGGCACGCATCAGGATGGTTATGGCCTTCTTGTTTATGGTTTCTATCATGCTCATAAACAATCCGTGAGCCTCTATTTTGTAGATTACAAGTGGGTCTTTCTGTTCATACGATGCGTTCTGAACGCTTGTACGCAATTCATCCAAATCTCTTAGATGCTCTTTCCAAGCCTCATCTATGGTATGTAGAAGAACAGCCTTTTGGAATTCCTTGACAACTGCCTTAGCCTCAGTATCGTACGCTTCTTTTAGATTTACAGGTATGTTATACATAGCCTTACCGTCTGTAAACGGAATTATTATGCGCTCATACATCTGACCTTGTTCCTCATACACTTTCTTAATTACCGGATAGGCAATTTTTGCTGTAAGTTCACACTTGCGTGAGAACGACTCATACACCTTATTGTATATCTGGTCTGTCAAATCCTGTATCTTTGTGTGACGGATTGTATCAGGATTTATATCAATATCAGCAGCAAACTGACGGAGAATATCCATACGCATTGATTCTGCATCGGCGGAGTCATAATAGGTATCAACTATTACGGCAACTCCGTCATAAATCATATTTACAATATCAATACCAATACGCTCTCCCATAAGTGCGTGGTGACGGCGGGCATAGATATTTGTACGCTGCTTGTTCATAACATCATCATACTCAAGCAGACGCTTACGTATGCCAAAGTTGTTCTCCTCAACCTTCTTCTGCGCACGCTCTATTGATTTTGAGATTTGGTTATGCTCCATCATCTCATCTTCCTGTAGTCCAAGAGCATCCATAACCTTTACAATACGGTCTGAACCAAAGACACGCATCAGATTGTCTTCAAATGACACATAGAACACTGAAGAACCCGGGTCTCCCTGACGACCTGAACGACCACGCAACTGGCGGTCAATACGACGGCTCTCATGACGTTCTGTACCTATGATAGCAAGACCGCCTGCCGCTTTTGACTCTGGAGTAAGTTTGATATCGGTACCACGACCTGCCATGTTGGTGGCAATGGTAACAGTTCCCGGACGGCCTGCAAGTGCCACAATCTCAGCCTCTTTTTGGTGCAACTTGGCATTTAGGACATTATGCTTGATTTTACGCATGCTGAGCATCTTGCTCAAAAGTTCAGATGTTTCAACTGCCGTTGTACCTACAAGCACAGGTCTGCCTTCTCCAATAAGTCTTTCTATTTCAGCAATGACTGCATTGTATTTTGCACGTTTTGTTTTGTAGATGCGGTCATTCATATCGTCACGTATTACAGGACGGTTTGTAGGAATTGTAACCACATCAAGTTTATAGATATCCCAAAACTCACCTGCTTCAGTTTCAGCGGTACCTGTCATACCTGCAAGCTTACGATACATACGGAAGTAGTTCTGCAAGGTGATGGTTGCAAATGTTTGTGTGGCAGCCTCAACTTTCACTCTCTCCTTTGCCTCAATAGCCTGATGCAAACCGTCTGAATACCGTCTGCCCTCCATAATACGGCCTGTCTGCTCATCAACTATCTTAACCTGTCCGTCATCAATTACATATTGGTCATCTTTTTCAAACAGAGTGTATGCCTTAAGAAGTTGGGTTACAGTGTGTACACGCTCTGATTTGACAGCGTAGTCTGACATTAGGGCATCGTGGCGTGTAAGTTTTTCATCTTCAGAAAGTTGCATATTTTCAAGTTCTGAAAGTTCAGAACCTATGTCAGGCAACACAAAGAACTTGGAATCACCGGTATCGGCAGAAATAAGGTCAATACCTTTATCGGTAAGTTCAATGCTATTGTGCTGTTCTTCAATTACAAAGAATAGGTCATCAGTAATTTCAGGCATACGCTTGTTGTTCTGCTCCATATACACAGCCTCAGTCTTAAGCATTGCGGCTTTTACTCCCGGCTCACTCAAGTACTTTATAAGTGGCTGATATTTAGGCAATCCCTTAAACGCACGATACAAATAGATTACACCTTGTGCCTGCTCTTCAGGATTTGATGAAGCCATAAGTTTCTTGGCATCAATAAGCAGACGCGTTACAAGTGCCTTTTGGGCGGCTACAACCTTTTCAACCTTAGGACAATACTCATCAAACATCTGGTCTTCTCCCTTTGGAACAGGACCTGATATGATAAGTGGTGTACGGGCATCATCTATCAAAACGGAGTCAACCTCATCAACAATGGCATAGTTATGACGGCGTTGCACTAAATCCTCAGGCGCCGATGCCATATTATCACGTAAGTAGTCAAAACCAAACTCATTATTGGTACCAAATGTAATGTCAGCATTGTATGCCTGACGGCGTTCATCTGAATTTGGCTTGTATTTATCTATACAGTCAACGCTAAGCCCGTGGAACATATACATAGGTCCCATCCACTCAGAGTCACGTTTTGCCAAATAATCATTGACGGTAACAACATGCACTCCGTTACCTGTAAGGGCATTAAGGAATACAGGAAGTGTGGCAACAAGGGTTTTACCCTCACCGGTTGCCATCTCAGCAATCTTACCTTTATGCAAAACAACACCTCCAATAAACTGAACATCATAGTGAGCCATATCCCATTTTACCATATTGCCACCTGCCATCCACTCATTCTTATAAACGGCATTGTCTCCATCAATGGTTACAAAGTCAAACTTGACTGCAAGTTTGCGGTCAAAGTCAGTGGCTTTAACGGTTATGGTTTCATTTTCCTTGAATCGCTTGGCGGTTTCACGGATAATGGCAAACACCTCTGGCAAGAAATAGTCAAGCTTCTCATCCATGGCATCAAGTGCCTTCTTATCAAGCTTGTCAACTTCTGCATATAGTGCCGCACGCTCCTGAAAATCAGTTTGTTCAATAGTTGCCTTTATTTCATCTATCTTTGCAAGACTTTCCTTTGCAACTGAACGGACTGCCTCTCTTATCTCTGCAGAACGATTACGCAATTCATCATTTGAGAGTTTTTCCACTTGAGGATATACCGCCTTGATTTTATCAAGATACGGAGTCACCTCTCTCATATCCCTGTCGGCTTTTGTACCGAACAACTTTGCTAAAATTTCATTAAATCCCATAATTTGTTGTTTAATCGGTTAATCGGTTCCACGATTCACCAGTTTTTAACTCACTCTTATTTTACGCCCTATTTTCAATACTGTCTTAGGGGTTATATTATTTAACTTACACAGTTTTGACACTGTTGTGCCACGCCTTTTTGCTATGCTTGAAAGGTTGTCTCCCTTCTTAATTGTATAATATGACAAGTTGACACCCTTGTATTTGAATGTTTTGTCACATATCACCAAAACTGAATCCTTAACAAGTCCTGTTTCAAAATCAACCACATCAACAGGATTTATGGCATTTCCCACATATCTTATTTCATAATGAAGATGTGAACCTGTACTACGCCCCGTGTTTCCGCCCAATGCTATAGGGTCTCCGCTTCTGACGTATGTTCCCGGTTCAACAAGCAACTGACTGCAATGTCCGTAAATTGTTTCCAATCCGTTATCATGACGCACCAATACATAATAACCATAACCTGTACCCCACTTTGATATACGCACCAATCCGTCAAAGGCTGACCTTATTGTATCGCCGATAAGGAGTTTTACATCTGTTCCATAATGCCAACGATATGTCCTCATTCCAAAATTTGATGTTATTCTGCCAAGAAACGGATGTGTATATCCACTCATATCAATCTTTATAGTATCCTTCATTTTATACAGATTGATATTGTAGGGATTAACATCAAAATTTGTCCATACATGGTTATATACCCCTTCGTATGAGTTTTCATCAAACCATTGGGTATGAACCATCTGTGTTGAGTCGGCTGAATTATTTATAGCCAATGAGTCTGTTTCAGGGTTATCAACATCGCTTTCATCATCGTCATCATCGTCATTTTCATACTCTGTGTTTGCTCCGGTCTCTTCAAAAACAACATTCTCAATTCCAAAGATATTGTCTATCTCCTTACTTTGTACGGCAAAAACCGTGCCTAACATCAAAAATATCAACAAAAATCTCTTCATTTGCACTGCTGTGGTAATAAACTGCAAATATAATAAAATTTCACCAAAAATTAATAGTTTTGTGGTCACAAAACTATTAACTTATGAAACTCCAATTAACAACATTCTGAGTTTTTTGATGTAGTTGGTCTAAAAGCAGAGCATTATCTGCAGAAGAGAGCATTGGGTCTGACTTCAGAATTTCTGAAGCCTCATCACGTGCAAGGGTTAGGATTTGTCCGTCACGGCTCAAGTCTGCAACACGGAGTGTAAACGGAAGTCCGCTTTGAAGTGTGCCTTCCATATCACCAGGTCCACGAAGTCGTAGGTCGGCCTCAGCAATCTCAAAGCCGTTTGTAGTTTGTGTCATTATTTCAACTCTCTTTCTTGTATCGGACGATATCTGATATTTTGTTATAAGCAGACAATATGACTGATTGCCGCCTCTGCCCACTCTGCCACGCAACTGATGCAACTGTGAAAGTCCGAATCTTTCTGCGTTCTCTATGACCATTACTGTGGCGTTAGGCACATTTACCCCCACCTCAATTACTGTGGTTGAGACAAGCATATTTGCCCTTCCGCTTACAAACTCCTGCATCTGTGCCTCTTTTTCAGCGGGTTTCATTTTGCCGTGAACCATGCACACCTTAAACTCAGGGAACACCTGCTTCATTGCCTCAAATCCGTTCTCCAAATCCTTCATATCGGCTTTTTCTGACTCCTTTATAAGCGGATAAACCACATATACCTGTCTGCCATCAGCCATCTGTTTTCTCAAGAAATTATTAAGGGCAGGACGTTTCTCGTCAAAAATATGCTCTGTATGAATCTCTTTTCTACCAGGTGGAAGTTCATCAATAACGCTTACGTCCAAATCTCCGTAAAGTGTCATTGCAAGTGTACGGGGAATAGGTGTGGCTGTCATTACCATAACATGTGGCGGACGAATGTTCTTGCCCCACAGTTTTGACCTCTGTTCCACTCCAAATCTATGTTGCTCATCAATTATTACAAGCCCTAATTTGGCAAACTGCACCTTATCTTCAAATACTGCATGTGTTCCTATAAGTATTTTCAGTGAACCCGATTCCAACCCTTCTGCTATGATTTCCCTCTCTTTTTTCTTGGTTGAACCTGTAAGCAACCTGACCTCCAACCCTAAAGGCAGCAACATCTTACTCATACTCTCAAAGTGCTGTGTAGCAAGAATTTCCGTTGGAGCAACAATACAGGTTTGGTAATCATTGTCAACCGCCATAAGCATACTTAGCAGAGCCACAATGGTTTTTCCGCTGCCAACATCGCCTTGGAGCAGACGGTTCATTTGTCCGGGACCTCTTACATCGTTCCTTATTTCACGCAAAACCCTTTTTTGGGCATTTGTAAGGTCAAACGGCAGGCACTCCTTGTAAAAAGTGTTGAAATAATGCCCTATTACGGGGAACGGATGCCCCATTGCCTTGCTCTTAAACTGGTTTGCCTGTCTTAAAATGGCAAGTTGAATATAGAACAACTCTTCAAATTTCAGTCTGGCAAGTGCCTTGTCAAGCGATGCCATGTCTTGTGGGAAATGCGCCCTTACAAGGGAATCAGAGGCATTAGGAAAATGATATTTGTCAAGAATATATTTTGGCAAGGTCTCCGGCACTGTATTTCTGTCAATACTTTTTAATGCTGTAAGAATAAGTTTCTGCAAAGCCTTAGAATTGAGAAAATGGTTCTTCATCTTCTCTGTTGTGTGATATAGTGGCATAAAGCCTGTTACACGGTCAGGTGAAGGCTTCTCTATTTCAGGGTGAATGAAACTGAACTTGCCGTTAAAAAGGTTTGGCTTTCCAAATACAATATACTCTGTATCAAGCAGATAAGCGTCAAGAATATAATTAAGACCCTTAAAGAATATTATTTCAATAAAATCATCTCCGTCAGTAAAGGTTGCCACAAGCCGCTTTGCCCTGCCCTCTCCCACTTGTCTGAAGCCCGTAATAACACCTCTTATTTGAATATATGCCGTAGCCGTTTCTATCTCTCTGATTTTATAGAACTTACTGCGGTCAATATATCTGTATGGGAAGCAATGAATCAGGTCTGAAACTGTTTTCACATCCAGTTCCTTCTCCAAGATTTCAGCCTTCTTAGGACCTACTCCGGGCAAATATTTTATTGGGGAGCTTAATTGCATATCAGTTGAGATTCAAATCATTCTTAACTGTTATTTTCTTGTTCTCTACATTGCCTTTGGTAAGGGTTATGGAATAGCCGGCACACTCCACTACTGAAGCATCGTCAGTAAAGGCAGGGGAATAATCCACCTTGTACGCCTTTTTCAGTATCGAAGACCTGAACACCTGCGGTGTCTGAACCAACTTTACCAAATCCCTGTTAATTGGGGCGTTATTGCCATTCTCCGCTATTATTCTGACAGAATCAACACAATCAATTACAGGAACTGCACTGCCTTTTTCCTCTGCCACTCTGAAAGCCTCTTCTATAACAACTTCCGATACAAATGGGCGTACACCATCATGTATTGCCACAATGGCGTCATCGGGTACAAACTCTAAGGCGTTCTTTACTGAATGAAACCTTTCCTCTCCACCTTCAACCATCTTGCATGGCACTTTGAAATCATACCTCTCACACAACTGATTCCAATACTCAATATCCCTGCCTGACAATACCAATATTTTGTTTGGCACAGAGTGGAATGCCTCTATTGTACGCATAAGTATGGGTTTGCCGTCAATGGGCAGAAACTGTTTTGGAATATCCGTTCCCATTCTTTTGCCGCTGCCTGCAGCCGTAATTATTACATATCTGTTAACCATAATGCAATGTATTATCTTACAAATTTAATAAAAATAGTATTATTTGTCAAAAATCAGAGATTTTTTTTGTATCTTCGCAGTCATGAAACAAATTCTTGTATTGACAACAACCCTGTTATTATGCCTTGCAACATACGCAGAGCGTATAGGTTCTGTTTCATTGAACCAACCTGCAGGACTTGACTCCCTTGTATATAAAAACACAGGAGCCACAGTGCAGCCTGCAAATCAAGTTGTTTCATGTAGCGGATTCAGAGTACAGATTTTCTCAAGCAACAGAGGTCAGAACGCCAAGAATGCGGCGTTTGAAATGGAAAAAACCTATACTGAGGCATTTCCTGAATCACACGCATACGTTACCTATTCCGCTCCTTTTTGGAAAGTGAGAGTGGGAGACTTTGTTTCATATTATGAGGCATTGGAGTTCAGTAACACCGTTAAGGATGCTTTTCCTGACCGTGCAACTGAAATTTTTGTAGTTAAGGAAGATATAGTCAAGCCTCTTTACCTTGGCGTTGAGAACACTCCAACCATTAAAGAGGAAGAAACAATTAATAATTAACAATTAACTTTTCACTATTTTAAGGGGGTGCTACGTTTTGTGGCTGAGATTATACCCATTGTACCGGACACAGATAATGCTGATACCGGGATGCGGCAGAATTGGCACCTCATAAATTCTGCTGAATATGTCAAGAATTAAAACACTGATTATTATTGCCTTAATGCCTGCATTATGTATGGCACAAAGGCTTAACCTGCTTGAGCAGGAGAATGACTCCACTTACACAAAAGTATTGGAACAGATAGAGGTTAGCGCGTTACGTACCGCTGACAATGCCCCTGTTGCATTAAGCATTATTGACAAAAGCGAATTTCAAAAACAAAACAATGCGGACGATGTTCCATACCTGCTTCAAAACACAGTTTCTGTAATTGCCACCTCCGATGCAGGCAACGGTGTGGGTTACACAGACTTGCGCATGCGTGGCTATGACGGCACAAGAATAAATGTAACCGTTGGCGATGTTCCCCTGAACGATGCAGAAAGCCATAAAGTATATTGGGTTGATACTCCTGACCTGCTCCAAACCGCAGAGAATGTGCAGATAGGCAGAGGTGCAGGCTCATCAACCATAGGTACAGGTGCCTTTGGCGGTTCAATAAATATGGAACCAAAGAAATTTTCAGAAAAGTTTGGAGGCAAAGTGGAAGTGATGTACGGCAGTTACAACACTAACAAAGAGGTAATAAATGTAACATCGGGGTCACTAAAAGGGAAATGGGCTATAGAAGGAACGCTATCACACACAGGCTCTGACGGTTATATGGAAAGGGCAACCTCTCAACTTCACTCGTATATGTTACAGACAGGATACCTTGGCACATACACATCAGTAAAACTGCTGTCATTCGGCGGTTTTGAAAGCACATATAACGCTTGGGACGGAATTACAAAGGAGCAGATGGCAAAAAACCGCCGATACAACCCTTGCGGAGAGATACTGGACAAGAACGGAAATGTTACAGGATTTTATGACAACCAGAAAGACAACTATTTTCAAACAAACAACCATCTGATATTCAAGCACCAATTCAATGGTTTTTGGACACTTAACGCAACTGCACACTACACTTACGGAGACGGCTGGTATGACCAATACAAAAACTCACGCACACTGTCAGAGTATATGCTCTCTGACCTATATGATGCCTCAGGACAACTTCTGAAAAAGAGTAACCTTACAAGGCAGAAAAAGCAGAAGAGCCACTTTGGTGGCATTATTGCATACGCGGCATTCAAAAACAGAAGTGTTACAACTGATTTTGGAGCATCGTGGAATATGTACGGAAGTTTTCATAACGGATATGTTACAAGCGTGGCTGATGCAGTAAATTTCAAGGGCAACTCTGAGTATTACAGAAACAACTCTCTGAAAAATGATGTGAGCGTTTTTGCAAAGGTTGATTGGGAAGCGTACAAAGATCTGTTTGTGTATGCTGACATTCAATACAGATATGTAAACCATAAAATTGACGGACTAAATGATGTTTATGACTATACAAAAGGCGGCATGCAGGACATTAATGTAAACAAGACATACGATTTCATTAATCCTAAAATCGGACTGAGTTATAATTTCTGCAAACTGCATAAGGTTTACGCATCGGGGTCAATGGCTAATCATGAACCTACAAGAAGGGATTTTGTGAATGCCGTAAAAGGTGATGAACCAAAACCTGAAAGACTGTATGATGTTGAGGCAGGCTATCAAGTTAACTCCAAATGGGTGAAAGGTTCTCTTAACCTCTATTATATGATTTATAAAGACCAACTTATTCTTACAGGGGCTCAAAACCCCGATACATACGAGGCTCTTTACACCAACATACCAGACAGCTACCGCCGAGGCATTGAACTGGAGGCTACCGTCACCCCTCTTAAATGGCTATGGCTTGGAGGAAATGTTACACTAAGTCAGAATAAGGCTGTAAATGCCAACTCAGGTGATACAGACCTCTCTTATTCTCCGTCAGTTACTGCTCTGATAAAAGCAGGTGTTGAAACTCACGGATTTACAGTTAGTTGGCTGACAAGATATGTTGGCAAACAATACATAACCAACACATCAGATGAGAATTTTACACTTGACCCCTATTGGGTTACAGACCTTCAGTTAGGTTACGCCCTGAATGTCAAGAATGCCTGCATAATAAACTTTGGAGTATCTCTAAATAATTTGTTCAATGCAGAATACTGTGCAAACGCTTTTGCATACGATGAAGCATACTATTTCCCACAAGCCAAATTCAATGCCACAGGGAAGATTTCAGTAGAATTTTAACATTTTTTAACATATGGACTTTAACATGTTTTTACAAATAGCAGGAGTTGTACTTGGATTACTCTACCTATGGTTAGAATACAAAGTAAATGTCTGGATGTGGGCAGTAGGCATAGTCATGCCAATTGTTCATGGTATTCTATACTATAACTCAGGACTTTACGCTGATGCTGCCATAAATGTATATTACATACTTGCCGGAATTTACGGATTTGTATGTTGGATTATACGTAAACCTGACACTCAAACAAAAAACAGCATTCCTCACTCTATACTTGATTCAGACAAAAGACTTATACCTGTACTTGTAGCATCGTACGCAGTACTTCATATTGCCATCTACCTATTGCTTATAAACTTTACAAACAGCACAGTACCCATTTGTGACAGCTTTACAACAGCCCTCTCAATAGTGGCGTTGTGGATGCTTTCACGCAAATACACAGAGCAATGGCTTGTTTGGCTTATAGTTGATGTAGTTACCGTAGGGCTGTACATCTACAAGGGAATAGACATTACCGCAGGGCTTTATGCCATATACTCAGTAATTGCAATAGCAGGTTATATAAAGTGGAAAAAGCAGAGTGTCAGTTAATCTACTCCGCTGAAATTTCAACAAGCATATCCCTGTATGCGGCAAGGATTCTTGATTTTGAGACAAAGCCCACATACTTGTCTCCGTTCAAAACAGGAAGATTCCATGCGTGAGAATCGTCAAATTTCTTTACAACAGACTCCATAGATTCACCTACATAAATCTTTTCAGGCGGTGATACCATAAGTCTGCGGACACTGAATCTGTTATAAAGTTCAGGTCGGAACATAATGTTTCTGACCTCCTCAAGCGATACAATACCCAAGAACACCCCGTGCCTGTCAACTACAGCAAAAATATTTCTGTTTGAAGATGAAATAAGTTTGATTAAGTCACCAAACATTGCATTAGGGCTTATGGTTTGAATATCAGTCTCAATCAAATCATCAGTCTTAAGAAGTGTAAGCACAGCCTTGTCCTTATTGTGAGTCATAAGTTCACCCTTCTTTGCAAGACGCATTGAGTAAAGGCTGTGAGGTTCAAACACATATATGGTGCAGTATGAAATTACACTGACTATCATCAAAGGAATAAACAGAGAATATCCGCCCGTAAGTTCAGCAATTAGGAACACACCTGTAAGAGGAGCGTGCATCACACCTGACATAAGCCCCGCCATGCCAGCCAAAGCAAAGTTTTGGGCAGGCACATTTACACCAAGCAGTTCAAGTACAACTGCAACTAAAAACCCTGTAAAGCACCCCACAAACAGCGATGGAGCAAAGATACCACCGCATCCGCCGGCGGCGTTGGTGGCGGCAGAAGCAAAAATCTTAAACAGAATTATCATTAAAAGATATGCCACCAGCCAAAAAGTGCTGTTTTTAAGACCATAGAAAAGACTATGCTCAAATATGGCACCATGGTTCAGATTCAAAAGATAAGATATCGAATCATAACCTTCACCGTAAAATGGAGGAAACAGGAAAATCAAGGCACTAAGAATTACTGCACCCACAGCAAACTTAACCCAAAAATTGGTTATTTTGGCAAAGAGGTTCTCTACCCAATTCATTCCGCGGGTGAAATAGAGCGATATGAATCCGCACACAAGTCCAAGAATAAGGTAATACGGTATTCTTGAAATCATAAAGGCATCCTCCTGCATTGCAAATTGGGATTCAGTACCTGTAAATATATACGCTATGGTAGTGGCGGTTACAGAAGATATAAGCAGAGGAATTATTGAAGAGAATGTCATGTCAAGCATAAGCACCTCAACAGTAAACACAATTCCTGCAATTGGAGCCTTGAATATGCCTCCTATGGCACCTGCAGCACCACATCCAACCATCAGCATTAGGGTCTTTTGGTCAAGTTTGAAGAATCTGCCAAGATTAGAGCCAATGGCAGAACCTGTAAGCACAACAGGAGCCTCAGCACCAACAGAACCACCAAAACCTATTGTAACGGAACTTGCCACAACAGATGACCACATATTGTGTGGTTTTATAATACTTTTCCGTTGCGATATGGCAAAAAGAATCTTTGTAACACCGTGGCTTATATCGTCCTTTACTACATACTTTACAAAAAGAGCCGTCAGTAGAATACCCACGGCAGGGTAAAGCAAATAGAGAAAATTTACATTATAAATAGAGAAATTAAGAGTAAGCAGATATTGGAAAAGGTGTATCAGTTGCTTTAGAATACATGCCGCAAAAGAGGTCAGCACCCCGACAATAAAACTGAGGATAAGTACAAACCTGTCATTAGGAATTGACTTCTCCCTCCAGTTTATAAGTCTGTCATATCTGCCTTCCCACTTTGTCATTACATTCCCCTTCCTGTACAAATTGTCTTAACTGTGTATATCATAATCTTAAGGTCAAGCAACAATGAAGCGTTTTCAAGATAAAGCATATCATACGATGCCCTCTCAACCATCTGCTCCACAGTATTTGCATACCCGAACTTTACCATTCCCCACGATGTTATTCCAGGCTTTACATTCTGTAGCATGTAGTAATACGGAGCCGCCTTAACTATCTGTTCCACATAATATTGACGCTCAGGTCTTGGACCTACAAGTGACATATTCCCCTTAATTACATTATAGAACTGAGGCAACTCATCCAAACGATATTTACGCATAAACCTGCCTAATCCTGTAATTCTTGGGTCATCATATGATGATAGCATCGGAGTGTCCGTTTCAGCATTCAGAATCATGCTACGGAACTTGTAAATGCGGAAAATCCTGCCATGCTGTCCAACCCTCTCCTGTGAATAGATAGGCTTTTTTCCAACAGCGATGAAAAGGAATACATATAGCGGAGAAAGCAGGATTATGGCAAAAATTGAAAGTACAATATCAAAAAAGCGTTTGAAGTTAACCTCCCAATCACTCATTTTTATGGCGGAAAGGTCAATCATAGGTATGCCGTAAATGGTGTCAAGTTTTACACTTCCCGTCACCAACTGATACTTTGACGGAATAAACTTTATACCCACGCCTGTCTGCCCTATAGTTCCCATTATGGAGTAGATTTTCTCCTCTGTTATGTTTTCAACGGCAATAATGACTTGCGATACAGAAAACTCATCTATAATCTCTGACAACTCTTTTCCTGTACCTAAAACCATATCATTCGGAACCCTTATCTCTGTAGATGACTCCATATGCACAAATCCCTTTACTATGTAGCCTGTTGATTTTGGAGTGGATAACAAGTCTTTATATAGTTTTGCCGCTTTCCCCCCAACTCCAAGAATCAATGTATTGAATCCTATTTCACCTTTGTTAATTCGCTCTGCACTCTTTACCGTTATTGCAAGCCTTGCTACGTATGTAAGGGTAAACTGCAATCCTATCAGGGTAAAGTATGACTGTAGATATACTGAATAATCAGAGACAGAATCATCAACAATAATAAAGAAGAAAAGTATTGTAGAGCCTATTATGGTTGTAAGTGTGGTTGTAACCAATTCAGACACTCTTGACTTGAACCACACATCATTGTAATAGCCTGACATCCAATTTAGAAAAAGCCAAAAAAAAGGAATTAACGGATATACAATCTTTGCGTTATACTCAGGAAGCATGAACAAGTAACTGAACTCATCAGTTCTCAATGCCGCCATAGTTCTGATGCCGTTCAATATTGCCCAGGCAAGCAATGCCATTACAGCATCACATATAACGTATTCATATAATATGCTTCTCTTTTTCAAAGTCAACTATTTCCTTAAAATTACAAAGATACCGTTTTTTTCCAACTTTATTATTGATGACGGCTGTTTTTTTTCATTATCGGAGCGTCTGTAGTTGACAATATGGTCAACACCACTCTTTATGGTGTCTGAAATTTCAGAAAAAGTTGCCGCCGTAGGCTCTCCGCTTATGTTTGCCGATGTGGAAACTACGGGCTTACCCAATGCCCCACATAAATATTTTGAAAATTTTTCTCCTGAAATTCTTATTCCAAGACTTCCGTCCTCTGCTATAAGGTTTGGTGCAACCCCTTTGGCGGCAGGGTATATTACCGTTATAGGCTTTTCACTTATCTCAGTCAAATCATACGCCATTTCAGGCACCTGCTCCACATACATGGCAACTCTTGCCATTGAATCAACCAGGCAAAGCATTGATTTAGAGTCTTCACGCTGCTTTAACTTGTAGATTTTTGAGACCGCCTGAGCGTTGGTGGCATCACAACCTATACCCCATACCGTATCGGTGGGATAAAGAATTATACCCCCATTCTTCATAACCTCAACAGCCTTTTTTACCTCTTCAACTAATAATTTGTCATCATTTTCCATCTTTTTCACTCTAATTCATTATCTTTGTGCAAAGTTAATATTTTTTATGGAAAATCGTTGGATAATAAATAATCTATCGCCTGAAGATGAGGAGTGCAAGAGGCAACTTGTTGAGCAACTGAAAATCAGCCCTACGCTTTGTCAGCTGCTGGTACAACGCGGAATAAAAACTATGGATGACGCAAGCCGTTTCTTCCACCCGCAACTTGACCATATTCATGACCCCTTTCTTATGAATGATATGGATAAGGCTGTTGACAGAATAAATAAGGCGTTAAGCAATAAAGAGAAAATTCTTGTTTATGGAGACTACGATGTTGACGGAACTACAGCGGTAACGCTTGTATACAAGTTCCTTCAACCTTATACATCTGCCTCAAACATAGGTTTTTATATTCCAGACCGCAATGATGAAGGCTACGGAATCTCATATAAAGGCATTGACTACGCATTTGAAAACGGATTCTCCCTGATTATTGTACTTGACTGCGGTATCAAGGCTATAGAAAAGGTGAAATATGCCACACAGCGTAATGTTGACATAATAATTTGTGACCATCATAATCCTGATGACACACTACCTCCCGCAGTGGCTGTTCTTGACCCTAAAAGAGTTGATTCCACATATCCTTACCCACATCTTTCAGGCTGTGGCGTAGGATTCAAGTTGATGCAGGCTTTTGCCATAAGCAATAGCATTCCGTTTGAAAAACTTACATCACTTATGGATTTGCTTGCCGTAAGCATTGCATCTGATATTGTGCCTATTACAGGAGAGAACCGTGTGCTTATGTCTTTCGGTCTTGAGCAACTCAACCAAAATCCGTGCATTGGACTGCAAGGCATAATGGACGTTTGCGGACTAAAGGGGAAAGAAGTCACCGTAAGTGACATTGTATTTAAGATAGGACCAAGAATAAATGCATCAGGCAGAATGCACTCTGCCGGTGAAGCGGTGGAACTGCTTATTACCAAAGACCTTCATTTTGCAAAGAAAATGAGCACACAAATTGACTCTTACAATCAGGAACGCAAGGATTTGGATAAGAAGACAACTGAAGATGCACTTGGGAGCATTGACAATGACGGGGAGTTTGCAAACAGAAACTCTATTGTGATATATAATCCAAAGTGGAGTAAAGGTGTTATTGGTATAGTTGCATCACGTTTAAGTGAGAAATTTTACCGTCCGTCAGTGGTTCTTACACTGTCTAACGGCTTTGCAACAGGCTCAGCCCGTTCAATAAGCGGATTTGACATTTACAAGGCAATTGACTCATGCAGAGATTTGCTTGAAAATTTTGGAGGTCATATTTATGCGGCAGGTCTTACAATGAAAGAGGAGAATGTGCCTGAGTTCCAACGCAGATTTGATGAATACGTATCCGCTAACATTACTGATGAGCAAAAAACCCCTCAGATTGACGTTGATGCAGTTATCCATTTCAGTGAGATAACCCCTAAATTCTTTAAGATACTTCAAAAGTTTGCTCCTTTCGGACCTGACAATCTGAAACCTGTGTTTGCAACGGACAATGTGGTTGATTTTGGCACAAGCCGCTTGGTAGGCAAGGAGTTGGAACACATGAAACTTGAGCTTACAGAACCTGATAGTGAGAATGTAATGAACGGCATTGCATTTGGAATGGGCAAGCAGTTCAATGACCACATAAAAGGTCTGAAACCAATAAGCATTTGCTATACCATTGAAGAAAACAACTTCAATGGCAATAAATCAATACAACTGATGGTAAAGGACATTAAAGCGTAATGTCCTTTTGAATCTGTTTTGTAAGTTGGGAAGCATTTTCAAACTTCTCCTCCGCACGCAGGTATTTGAGAAGTTCTATTTTTATTTTCTTACCATAGATGTCTCCGGTAAAGTCAAGGATATGCACCTCTATGGTCTTTTCCGAGCCAAGTTGTATGAAAGTTGGTCTGACACCAATATTCAAAACTCCCTTAAAAATATGAGACTCGTCCTCAATCTTAACCTTTGTGGAATATACACCCTCTTTTGGTATCAACTTTCTTACATCATTAAGTGCCACATTTGCCGTTGGGAAACCAATCTCTTTACCAACGCTTCTGCCATGCACCACAGTACCCTCAAGAAAATAGTTATAGCCTAATAGTTTGGTAATATTGTCCAGCTTGCCGGCTTGCAGTTGCCTGCGTATCTCAGATGAGCTTACCATAATCTTTCCTGCCGATACAGCACTCTCCTGCTCCACCTCAACTCCAAACTTTGCACCACACTCCTTATAGTAGTCTATTCCATGCTCTCTGTCACTGCCAAAATGGTGGTCATATCCCACAAGCAGATACTTTACATTCAGTTTTTCAGCCAACACATGATTTAGGAAATAAGAACTTGAAAATTCAAAGGTTTGTCTGTCCTTTATTACATAGCAGGCATCAATGCCAAGGCTTTCAAGCATTTCAAGCCTCTCTGATGTGGTTGTAAGAAGTTTTGGCACATAACTGACTTTCATCAGTTCTCTTGGGTGCTGTGCAAAAGTTACAATAAGTGTCCTTAAACCTCTTTGCTCTGCAGCCTCCTTCAAGCGCTCAATAAGAGACTTGTGACCTATATGCAAACCGTCAAAAAAGCCAATGGTACATGCGTAGCCACACTCTTTGTCCACCAAATTGAAATCTTCAATAACTGTCATGATATCTGCGTTACATCAAAAATTTTGCAAATGTACAACTTAGTGAATAAACTGCAAAATTTATACCTGCTTTTTTATTAACGAAAGCGGATGAATGCAAAAAACGGGTCAAAGTTTCCAATGAAACCTTGACCCGATTGTCAATTAAATTTATCTCTCACCGTTGTCTCAAGCCAAACCAATAGTTTATAGTGAAACTCCCGTATTATGCCTTACCAATCAGCAGTACATAATTCTTTTTGCCTTTCTGTACCAGCAGATACTTGCCGTCAAGAAGCATATCTTTGCTGAATGTTGCGTTAGGGTCAGTGATTTTCACCTTATTTACAGAGAATCCGTTGTTTTGTACAAGTTTTCTCATCTCTCCCTTTGATGGGAACACCTGCGTTTTGTCAACCATAAGGTCAGCAAGTCTTGCCCCCTCATTTTCTGAAATTGAAAACTCAAAACTTGGAACTCCTGTAAAAACATCAAGCAGAGTGGCTTCATCAAGTGATTTCAGGGAATCGGCAGTACCGTTTCCAAACAGAATACCCGATGCCTCCACAGCCTTGTCATAATCTTCACGTGAGTGTACCATAACGGTCACCTCTTCTGCAAGTTTCTTTTGCAGGGCTCTTAAATGTGGTGCCTGCTGGTGCTCTGCAATAAGTGCGTCAATCTCTTCTTTAGAAAGTGATGTGAATATCTTTATATAGCGTTCAGCATCGTTGTCTGCCACATTAAGCCAGAACTGATAGAATTTGTAAGGCGATGTATATCGGCGGTCAAGCCAAACATTACCACTCTCTGTCTTGCCAAATTTAGTACCGTCAGCCTTAGTTATAAGGGGGCAGGTAAGGGCAAATGCCTCACCGCCAAGTTTACGGCGGATTAATTCTGTACCTGTAGTGATGTTACCCCATTGGTCTGAGCCTCCAAGTTGAAGTCTGCAACCTTTTGTCTGATAAAGGGTCATGAAGTCAAAGCCTTGAAGAAGCTGATAGGTAAACTCTGTAAATGACAATCCGTCACGAGCCTCTCCGTTAAGACGTTTTTGAACGGACTCCTTTGCCATCATATAATTAACGGTTATGTGCTTGCCTATTTCACGGGCAAAATCAAGGAATGTTACGTTTTTGGTCCAATCATAGTTGTTGACCATTTCAGCGGCATTAGGTTGATTGCTGTTAAAATCAAGGAAATGCTCAAGTTGTTTCTTGATAGCCTCTTGATTGTGCCTTAACGTGGCCTCATCAAGCAAATTGCGTTCAAGACTCTTGCCTGAAGGGTCACCAATCATACCTGTAGCACCACCAATCAGTGCAATAGGTTTATGTCCGCATCGTTGGAAATGACGTAACATCATAACTCCACATAGGTGACCTATATGAAGGGAATCTGCCGTTGGGTCAATACCAAGATACGCAACGGTCATCTCTTTTTGCAACTGTTCCTGCGTGCCTGGCATCATACTGTGCAACATTCCACGCCACTTTAATTCATCTACAAAGTCCATAATTATTATCTTTTGTTCTTAAAAAATTTTTTCATTAAATCAGCACACTCATCTGCAAGTACACCGCTTTCAACTGTTGTCTTAGGGTGCAAAGCGTTTGGTGCTATTATAGTGTATCCGTATTTCTCATCAGGTGCTCCATAAACAAGTCTTGCTATCTTTGCCCAATACATAGCCCCTGCACACATTACGCAAGGTTCAACGGTTACATATACTGTACAGCCTTCAAGATATTTTGAGCCTAAAGTCTCCGATGCCGCCGTAATTGCCTGTATTTCAGCATGTGCCGTAACATCAGCAAGTCTCTCAGTCAGATTATGTCCACGCCCTATTATCTGTCCGTCAAGTGTTATCACCGCCCCTATAGGAACCTCATCAGCATCGTACGCCTTCTGAGCCTCATCCAAAGCAAGTTTCATAAACCTTATATCATCATTTACGCTCATTAATCAAACAGGCTTGGGTAATCTTCATTAAGGCGTTTCATGACAGCCTTCATTATTGATTCCCTTATGAATTTTGACTTGTTTTTCACCTTGTATTTAGTAAGAAAACGCTCCAGCATAGCAAATTCCTTATCGTTGAGCATAACAGTAAGTCTGTTACGCCGCAGGTAAGGATTATACCCATCAACAGGTTTCACTATTTTTTTTGCTTTTAACGCCAAATTTTTACTACCTTTGTAGGCTCGCTAATGATTTGCAAAGTTACTAAAAATGTTTGATAACACAATACTTGGTAAAAAAGGCGAGAATACAGCTGTCAGTTGGTTGAAAAATGCCGGATATAAAGTGCGTGACACACGATGGCATTGCGGTCATTTGGAACTTGATATAGTTGCAGAAAAAGACGGAATGCTGATTGTGGTTGAGGTTAAGACACGCAGTTCTGAAGATTTTGGAGAGCCGGAAGAGGCTGTCAATGACAGAAAAATACGCAGAATCATTAACGCCACTGACGGTTACATAAGGTTTTACAAACTTGATATGCCGGTAAGGTTTGACATTATGTCAATAATAAGCAAAGCGGACGGCACATTTAAGATAGAACACATAGAGGACGCATTCATGAGTCCTGTCAGATAGAAACAAGGTATTAATTGGAATTTATGCCGAGTCACGAACAAACATGCATAAATTTATAGAATAAAAATTTATGAAGATAGCATTAATAGGTTATGGTAAGATGGGGCATATTATTGAGAACATTGCCCTGAGTAGAGGGCATGAGATTGTAGCCCGCATTGATATAGATAATCAGGAGGATTTTCACACCGATGCCTTTCGCAGTGCAGATGTGGCAATAGAGTTTACTGCTCCAAGTGTTGCTGTAGAGAACTATAAGAAGGCTTTTGCAGAGGGAGTGAGCGTAGTGTCAGGAACTACAGGCTGGACAGATAAAATGCCTGAGGTGCAGGCACTTTGCAAAGAGAAAGGGCTTGCATTCTTTTGGACTTCAAACTTCTCTCTTGGCGTAAACATATTCTTTGCACTTAACAAGTATCTTGCAAGGATTATGAATGGTTTTGAAAACTACAATGTTGATATGACAGAGACCCACCATATTCATAAGCTTGACGCTCCAAGCGGTACAGCCGTAACACTTGCAGAGGGTTTGCTAGAAAACATTGACCGCAAGCAGAGTTGGGTTCTTGGCAAGCAACAGAATGATTCTCAAATAGGCATTGAAGCCATTAGAGAGGGTGAGGTTGCAGGTATTCACACCATAAACTATGATTCATCGGTAGATAGCATAACCATAACCCATAGTGCCAAAAGCCGTGAGGGATTTGCACTTGGCGCCGTACTTGCCGCAGAATTTACCAAAGGCAAGAAAGGGATACTTGGAATGCAGGATATGCTGAAATTTTAATAACGGGTCAAGGGACAAGAGTCAAGGGACAAGTAATACTCCTAAACTCCTAAACTCCTTAACTCCTAAACTCCTAAACTCTTATGAAGCAGTGGATTAAATTCTCTATAGTGGCAGTGCTGTATGTGCTGTTTATTGTATGGGTGGGAAACTATTGGTGGTTGTTTCTTCTTATACCTATCTTTGATATTTACATTACAAAATTCATTCCATGGACATTTTGGAAAAAGACAAAGAACAAACACCTATACACACTTTGCAGTTGGATTGATGCCATAATATTTGCACTTGTTGCAGTATATTTCATAAACCTATACCTGTTCCAAAACTATCAGATTCCGTCATCAAGTCTTGAAAAATCGCTGCTTGTAGGAGATTTTCTGATGGTGAGCAAAGTAAGTTACGGACCACGTGTTCCAATGACACCACTTTCAATGCCTCTTACACAGCATACAATGCCCGGAACAAAGGATACAAAATCATATATTGAGTGGCCAAAGTGGGATTACAAGCGTCTTTCAGGGCTTGACACCATTAAGGCAATGGACATTGTGGTTTTTAATTTTCCTGCCGGCGATACGGTAGCCACCTACCAACAGAACCCTGACTACTACTCATTATGTGCCCAAATAGGTGCCAACTCCCTTGCAAAAAAAGGATATTCAATGCCGTTTCCACAGGAATTGTGCATGGCGGAAGGCAGAAACATTATTACCACAAACCACGAGCAGTTTGGCAGAGTCATTTGCCGTCCTGTTGACCGCCGTGAGAACTATGTAAAAAGGTGTGTAGGACTGCCTGGAGATTCTCTCCAAATAATTGACAATAACATATATATTAATGGTAAAGCCATAAAGGAGCCTAAAAACAAGCAGTTGAACTATTTTGTTGAGACTGACGGCCGCCGTCTCTCCGATACCCAACTTGACGGATTGGGAGTAAGTGTAGATGACAGATTCACTATAAATGACACTTACAACGCACCTCAGATTTTTGCATTCTTAGGTGTCACACCTTCAAGTGCAGGATTTTACAGCCCTGTATATTATCTTCCGCTAACAAATGAGATGCTTGAGAATATCAAGAAATTCCCAAATGTAAAAAAGGTTACAGTTGACCCAGGTGTATTTGCCGGTCAGGTGTTCCCTGCAGGAGAGTATTTCCCTTCATCATACAAAGGTTGGACAAGAGATAACTACGGACCTATATACATTCCAAGAAAAGGGGCAACTGTCAGTGTATCGGTGGAGAATCTACCTCTGTATGAGCGTATTATCAAGAATTATGAGGGCAATACACTTGAGGTAAAGGACAGTGTCATTTACATAAACGGCACACAGTCTGACACTTACACCTTCAAAATGAACTACTACTGGATGATGGGTGACAACCGCCACAATTCAGCGGACTCACGCTATTGGGGCTATGTACCTGAAGACCATATAGTTGGCAAGCCGATATTTATTTGGCTATCGTGGGATAAGGACGCATCGCTACTGAAGAAAATCAGATTCAGCCGTCTGTTTACACTGGTTGATGACATAAAATAATGAAAGAGGTTATTGTATCATCCACCTATCTTGGGAACATTGCCTATTACAAGGTTCTGGCAAGTGCTGACAAGGTTATTACAGAGGTGCATGACAACTATAACCGTCAGACTTTCCGTAACAGGTGTCAGATTCTTGGTCCAAACGGGGTTGAGACCCTAACCATTCCCGTAATAAAACCACAGGAAAAAACATTGGTCAAGGATATTATGATTGACGGCACCACTTGGCAGACGCAGCATTGGCGTACTATTGAGGCTGCCTACAATTCAAGTCCTTTTCTTGAATTTTACGCCGATGCCATTATGCCGTTCTACACAAAACAGTTCAGATTCCTGTATGATTTTAATCTGCTTCTGCAAACTGAAATCTGCTCCCTTTTAGGAATCACTTTTAAAGGTGATTTGACTGAATCATACAAGCAATACTCTGAAAACATTGATTTTAGACATCTTGTAAATAAAAAGAGCACCGATACAGCACCTACTCCATATTATCAGGTTTTCAAAGAGAAATTTGGTTTCACTCCTAATCTAAGCATAATTGATTTGCTTATGAACATGGGACCTGAGAGCATTCTGTTGCTGAAATGATAATGTTTTTGAAAAAAAATTTGCGGAAAGAATAAATTTGTTGTATTTTTGCAACCGCTTTGAAAAAAGCGGACAATGATGGGCTCATAGCTCAGTCGGTTAGAGCATCGAACTCATAACCCGCAGGTCCTTGGTTCAAGTCCAAGTAGGCTCACCATAATTGCCTTGTCGTATAACGGTTATTACATCAGATTTTGGTTCTGGCTATCTCTGTTCGATTCAGAGCAAGGCAACAAAAAAGAGTGGATTTTCCACTCTTTTTTGTTTTAGCCTTGCTCTGAATCATATCCTTGTTTACGGGGTGTATATTTCTTCTAAAACATCTAAGGTTTTGATATGGGGCATATCGGGGAGGTTGAGTTTGTAGTATAAAAGGAGTGTGCGTACTAAAGTGCGGCGTTCCGGGTGGGAGAATACGGCAATATTGCCTTGTGAGGCGGCATTTATCAACCGCAAAAACAAATCTTTTTCACTTTGCTCAACAAGAGTGCCAAGAAATTCCTGAATCAAAACATTCTCAAAATCCTGCACTGGATTAAAACCAAGAGCCTCAGCAAATTCAAGCAGAAACCTTATGGCAAAATGAGCGTCAATGGCGGCATCGGTGTTGAGAATTTTAATAGTATCAAACACCTTATTAAATATAAGCAAATCAGGCGAGCCTTCAACCGTACAGGCGTTAACAACATCTGCCACAAACATTGCAACTGCAATTTTAGCGGGAGAAAAATTTGCGGGCATTAACGGTTTGGCATCCTTAATGTGCTGGATTTCACGGCTTGGCTTGCTATCGGTGTCTATTTCAAGAAGCGTTAGGGGCTGAAGCATAGTGGAACGCACACGGGCACGTTTGCTTTGAGGAGCATAAACCATGTATGAAACCTTACCGAAATCTTTTGTAAGAATTTGTACAATACATTGATTTTCTGAGTATTTTCCACACCTTAAAACTACTCCTTGTGTCTTGGCATCCATAACTATTTCTTAATGAATTTATATGAATGTGACAATGTCTCAGTTTGAAGTATAAGCGTATAGAAACCTTTTGAAATTGGAGCACCTATTACCGTATAGCCGTCAGTTATCAGCGCTTTTCCTGTAGATACAACTCTACCAGCCTCATCTTCAATCATATACTTGGCATTTCCATTAGGGCAGTCAGCACATATCACATTAATATACAAATCCACTGGATTTGGGAACAATGACAAATTCTGAGCGGAAACATCATCAGACTTTGTACCGCAAGCAGGAGACACTACAGGCTCTATCCAAAGCGATGCCGCCATAGGAGAGTTAGGATAATTTTCAAAAGATTTCCAACCACTGTTATAATAATAGGCATAATTACCTGATGCTCTGTTGGTTGTTTGAAAAACAGCCAAAGTATCGGGCGATGCATAATTATCAAATGACACACCTACAAAACAATCTTTACCAATGTTTACAGGAGTGTCAAACCTAACATAATTCTCTCTCTTATCCCATTTTACTGTTGTGGAATAAACAAATTCTCCAGCATAATTATAGTATCGGTCAGTAGGTTTGAGAACGGCAGAGGCAATTACACTGCCAGGAGTATAACCGCCACCTTCATAAATATTTACATAAACAGGATGTGAGGCGTTGTACTTGCCTTTATATGTTACAACATACACTCCGTAAAGAGTTTTGTCATCATCAAAAGTGTAATGCTCTGCGTATGCAGTGTTGCCAAGAGAATTATGCCCTGACTGATACCCTGTTGCTCCATCTGACAAATGAACAGCCCCCATAGTATCGTCAGAATCAATATTTGTTGCCCTGTAACATGGATTGTCATCAGCGTATGGGTCTGCCCCGCTCATATAGTTTATACTTGTTTGATGAGGGTCAAGCCAACTGCGTAATGACTTATTAGGGTCCTGAAAAAAATACCAAGCCTCTGACAATTGCCAAAAGTAGTCATCCTTTTTATAATCACAAGTTGAAGAGCCACCTGTCAGACACCCTATTATCTTGCCGTTTGCATTTGTTAGAGGACAACCTGAAGAACCGCCCTGAGTGGCTCCTTCTGACCAAACTCCAACTCTCCAGAACGTTTGATATTTGTAATCGCCAAAATTTACCTTTGATTTTGTAACCGTTTGTGTAGCAAATGCAATTTTTGTAAAATCACCGTTAGGGTGCTGCACACATTTGTATGGTGCATTGTATCCTGCCTGTTCATTTGCATCCCACCCTGCCAAATACGGACGATAATCTTTTGGAGGCATTTCATTAAGTTGAACAAGAGCAAAGTCAAGTTCCTGAGCCTGAGCCAATATATTTCCACCGGCAATTGACAACTCCAAACTGCCTTGAACATCTTTCATTGGAATATGATTTTGAAAATAGAATACGCTTGTTTTTGCGTAACTACCTCTAAAACAATGATATGATGATAGTATGTATGGTTTTTTATCAGGATTGTTTATAAGCACACCTGTACTAAACCAAGAAACATTATCTCCAGTTGTATAAATCATACAAACGGCATTCTTCAGCAGATTTTCAGGGTCTCTGAGTTCAATGTGTTCAGCACAAGTTATGCCTTTCCATGGCTGTGACCTTTTTAACACTCCGTTAGCAGACATGAAGTTATGACTTGCCTTGCCTATTTTCAGTTTCCCTTTAAATCCATACTCCGATGCCTCAATAGGCTCCTGATACTCCACTATTACAGTATCGGAGTTCAAAGGCTGAACGGGCAATATATTTTGTTCATTATTATTAACACTTGAAAATGAACCTATTACATTAGTTTGAGAAGGATTGTACAGAAACAGTTTTGCACCGTCAGGAATATCAAACTCAGTAAACACTACACCTATGGATGCGGCACCTTTTGAAACAATGCCGGCACGCCATATTCTGTAACCGTTATTACTGAAAACTGTTCCGCTATTGTACGGTGTCAGGTTTACAGGACATACATTACCTGCAACTATTATTTTTTCAGAGGCATCTGCCGGACGATATACTGTATCTGCGGCAATATTGGTATAAAAAACTGTTCCACTGCTTTTAAGTATGGGTATTTTTCCGTTGTCCTGCAAAAATGGGACAGGCATACCGCCACTGCTTATTTGAGCAAGTGACACTATTGCCGTCAGGCAGAAAACAATTATGCATAGACAATGTTTCATATTGCAAAATTACTAAAAAAAATCACTCTTTTGTAACATCAAATGTTAAAATGTTTAACTTTTTTACAAAATATTATAATATTTGTTAATAATGTTATAACTTTGTGCGATTAAAATAAAACAAAACAAAATAATTTTTACAATTATGAAAAAGATAATTTTTACACTTTTAAGTGCAACATTTGCACTAAGTGCTTTTGCACAACTTGCGGTGCCGTTTACATTTACGCAAGACAATTTTAATGACGGAAGCGTTGTGATTGCCAATGTTAATGAAGGCAAGGAAGATACTCCTGCAAAATGGAGTAGTGGTATTTATTTTGGAGGTAGTAACACAATGCAAGATGGTTTTAATTGGGAAGACAAATATATTATCATTGCTATTGACGGTATAGCAGACTTATTAAGCTTTGAAACCACCACAGTTTGGAGTGCCACAAGAGCACTTGTTCCTTCTGAGACAGATTATTTCTGGTATATTAGTGAAAGTGAGACCCAAGATTTTGGCAGCCCTATTTGGACTAGCATAGAACAAAAAAACAAACAAAATATTGAGTTATCCAAAACAACAAAGTATATTAAACTTTGCTATACAGGTAACTTAAACGGAACTATTACAAATTTTGCAGTTTCAAAATACACCCCTGTAGCAACAGCCGCCACCGCTGTAACTGCAAATTCATTTACCGCTAACTGGAACGCCGCTAAAGGAACTAACATTACATACACATTGGAGGTTAGTGATGCTAACGGAGTTGTAAAAACCATTGATAATTTAACAGGAACATCATACACGGTAGAAGAATTGAATTCTTTCACAGCATACTCATACGTTGTATATGTGGTTGCAAATGGCACTACAACAAGTGATGCCTCTAACGCAATAGAGGTTACAACATTACTTGCACCAACTACTGCCCTTGATGCTACAGATGTTACTCATAAATCTTTTGTTGCTAATTGGGAGGCTTCTGATTTGGAGGGTGCTACATATACCATAGATGTAAAGAATGCCGATGATGAGAGCATCGCATTTGCTTCTGGTTTGGAAGAAACATCATACGCAGTTTCAGAACTTGACATAGAATCCACTTATACATACGTTATATACGTTTCTGTAGGCGATGCTACAAGTGAGGCTTCTAATACTATTAGTGTTACAACACTTGCCAAACCTGCCATTACACCTGCTCAATATGAGTATAAACTTAACTCTGACACTGGTATAGAAGGTTATACAAGCATAATTATAACCGCTGTAAATGTTACAGAGGCTACCGCAACTGTCACAGGTGATGCTGAGTTCTATTTCAAAGATGCTGACGGCAACCATGTAACTACAAAAACATTGCCTATAGAGGCTGAAGGTCCTACAGAGTTTGAACTATACTCTATGTTTACAGAAGGTGGTGAATATAGTGCTACCGTAACTATCAGTGCCGCTGATGCTGACGATGCCATCGTATCTGTAACAGCAACCGCTACATTCGTAGTTCCAGCCACTAAAGCACTTGATGCTACAGACGTTACTTATAAATCTTTTGTTGCTAATTGGGTGGCTTCTGATTTGGAGGGTGCTACATATAGTATAGAGGTTAAGAATGGTGCTGATGAGACCATTGCCTCTGCTTCAGGTTTGGAAGAGACATCATACACTGTTTCAAATTTAGAACCAGAGTCCACCTACACATACGTTGTTTATGCTACAGTAAGCGAAGTTACAAGCGATGCTTCTAACACTATTGAGGTTACAACATTGGAAAAACCTGTTATAACACCTGTTCAAGATGAGTACACACTCCTTTCAGATACTGACATTGAGGGTTATATGAGCGTACTGCTAACCGCTGTAAATGTAACAGAAGTTACAGCAACTATTGAAGGTGATGCTGAATTCTATTTCAAGGATGCTGACGGCAATCCTGTAACTACAAAAACATTGACAATAGAGGCTGCAGGTCCTACAGAATTTGAACTGTTCTCATACTTCAATTTAGAGGGCGATTATAGTGCAACCATTACTTTTAGTGCAGAAGATGCAGATAACGCATACGTATCTGTAATAGCTAAAGTATCTACTCATACAAATGTAGCTGAACTAAAATCAACTTCAAAAGTAAAATCATTCAACAATGGAGTGCTTGAATTTAATGAAGATTACGCATCTATTGTAGTATCAACATTGATTGGCAAAACAGTGATTAAAGGTCAAGGTCATTCAATAGCATTGGCTAAAGGTCAAGCCTATATAGTTGAGACTGTTGATTTTGAAGGAAAGAAAAGCACTATTAAAGTGCAGTAAGTAATGTAAGTAGGTATTCCTGCTCTGTCTGACCTGGAGTGGCACTCCACTCCACTTTGTCAGATACGCCAAGCAGGTGCATATCCATAACGCTGGTATAACCTGAACGACAGATTATTTTATCAGCACCAAAAATATAGGGTAACAACTCAGTTGCCCTATATTTTTTTGCAATAATAACATTAAGATTTTCGCCTGAGAAACGCTCTCTGACGTGGTTCTCAAACATTGTACGCTGAGGTTCAACTCCTGATGAAATAACCAACACATCACACTTTTTGGGCTGCACAAAAGGTTTTAGATATGTAAAGCGTGAGAGCGGTCCGATAAACCTGGCGTTGACAGGCAGCGGATATTTGTGCGTGAGGTCTCCTGCAAGTGAGTCATCGGGGTTTTCATAATCAGGCACAAGGCACTCATCAAACTTCTCAATAATATGCTTGTGAATCCTATATACAAGCGGTTCAAGCCATTTAAGCCCTTTAGGCATCTTTACCATTATCTGGTGAGTTATATATATGCTCTGCACTCCGCTGCCATAAAGCCCGAAACGGTTATCAGAAATAACCTTATCTATCTGCAAATCTTTGACAATACGCTTTATCTCACGATGTTCCTTAATGGAATTATGCACAATAGAAGGCAGGCATCTAAGCATTGCAAATACCTGAGTGTTTGATTTGGAGTATCTTATCTTAAAAGAGGGTATATACCTGCACCAAAGTGTGGGAAACTCACTGCGTAGCAGTTCAAGAGACTCTCCGTCACCGCCAATAACCACCTCCTGACCCTCCTTTAGCAGGTCATTTATTATTGGAATACACCGTGTGGCGTGACCCAATCCCCAATTTAGTGGTGCAACAAGTACTCGCATAGTTGTTAAAGGAGAAAGGAAAAAGGAGAGAGTAGATTTCTCATTTATATAGTTACTGTAACTCCAATCCCCAACCTCTTGATTTTTGCCGCTACGCCGTCAAGGAACTCACGTGTTACAGGTTTTAGGGTATCAAACGGAGTTTTGCGGTCAAGACTATAGATTTGGACTGACTTAGGCTGAATTACAGTATATGCCTTTAGCAAAGCGGCAACCTCAGCATCAGTGGTGTTATCTACAGTATTACCTGTTAAAAACAGAGTTTGAATAATGCAATTACCAGCAAACTGAGCCATATCATTTATATGTGCCTCCAAATCAAACTCACCCGTATTAGGGCGGTTAATGGCGGCTACACTTGCAGGCAAAGCACTGTCAAGTTTAAGAATATTGTTATCAACCTTACGCAGTGCCATTGCAACCCTTGGATTTTTTATCTGCCAGGCGTTTGTCAGCACTGATATTTGAGTTTGTGGAGCATAGCGGTTTCTTAGCCTGATGGTATCATCAATAATCTCAGCAAACTCAGGGTGCAGCGTAGGTTCTCCGTTACCTGCAAAAGTAATGGTATCCAGAGGCTCGTGGTCTCCCCTTAAATATTCCTCAAGGTCAGAATAGACCTGCTCTCTTGTAGGCATTACGGTATCATCTCTGCCGTCCTTATTAAGTCCTGCCTCACAATAGACACAGTCAAATGAGCAAATTTTGCCGTTATTTGGTTCAAGATTTACGCCAAGCGATGTTCCAAGCCTGCGGCTCTTTATTGGTCCGAAAATAGTTGAATTACAAATCATACGTATGACTTATTTTTCGATTCACCGATTAACCTACAAGTATCCTTTCTGCATTATTAACTTTCTTGAATGGGAACTGGGCAATCACACTGTCCATAAGTGCCGCTATCTTATCATTGCAAAGGTTGCCTATGCTACCCTCGTGGGTGTGGTGAATTTCCTTGTTAGCCTTAAATTTGCCTGCCTCAATGTCAAGACCCACTTTCTTGTAGGCATCGCGGAAAGGCATACCCTCTGTGGCAAGACGGTTAACCTCCTCAACACTGAAAATGCAGTCATACTTGGAATCACCAAGCACATTCTCATTTACAGTAATTTCAGCCATCATACGTTTAACCATGCTGAGACAGTCAAGAATCTCATCAAACATAGGCATATATGACTCTTTAATAATCTGCAAGTCACGGAAATAGCCTGACGGCAGATTATTGGTAATCATCATTATTTCATTAGGTATGCTCTGAATCTTATTGCATTTTGCACGGGTAAGTTCAAATACATCGGGGTTCTTTTTATGAGGCATAATGCTGGAACCTGTGGTATATTTAGGGTCAAGTTTCATAAACCCGAAATTCTGGCTTGTAAACATACAACTGTCAAATGCAAGTTTTGATAACGTGCCAGCCACCGATGCCACCGCCTGTGCCACTATCCGCTCTGTCTTGCCTCTTCCCATTTGGGCATAGACTACATTGTAACACATTGATTCAAAGCCCAATAACTCTGTAGTTAGAGTACGGTTAAGCGGGAACGAACTGCCGTAACCTGCGGCACTGCCAAGCGGATTACGGTTTGCAACCTTGTAGGCTGCAAGAAGCATCTGCATATCATCAAGCAGACTTTCTGCGTATGCTCCAAACCATAAGCCAAAAGAAGAAGGCATTGCCACCTGCAAATGGGTATAGCCTGGAATCAGTACATTCTTATATTTCTCGCTCTGCGATTGCAACGTGTCAAACAGTGACTTTACAGCCTCTACAACCTCTTGCAGTTTGGCACGAGTAAATAGCTTTAAGTCAAGAAGCACCTGGTCATTACGTGAACGTCCGCTATGAAGCTTCTTTCCAACCTCTCCAAGCATCAACTCCACCTCTGAGTGAATGTCCTCTACTCCTGGCTCTATCTTAAACTCTCCATTTTGGATTTTTTTATATATCTCACGCAACCCTTTAAGCAAGGCATCGCGGTCAGCGGTGGAAAGAAGCCCTATGGTTTCAAGCATAGTGGCGTGGGCAATGGAGCCTATTACATCAAACTGTGCAAGATACATATCCATCTCAGCATCCTTGCCTATTGTATAACGCTCTATTTCAGAGTCAACTGTAATGTTTTTCTGCCAAAGTTTGTTTGCCATAATCAGTATTCTATTTTAGTTAATGCCTCTGCTATCATCTCTATACCCTGCTCAAGTTTGTTACCTATCATTGCCTTTACCATAAAGGGTATATCAGCTCTCAATGTAAGCCTCATTTTGGTGTCGCCAGGCTCCTTTTCTACAAGTTGTATCCAAAAGTTAAAGTTCAGAGGGGACCCGTCCGATGCAAACTTTATTGTCTTAAACGGCTCTGTCTCAATAATTTTAAGTCCAACAGTTCCAATAGGGTCAACGCTTATGTGGCAACTGTCTGTTGTTAGGGTTATGTCCTTAATCCTTACCTTGTCCTGGGGAACCTGCTCCTTATACTTATCTATCACAGGCTGCAACTGTGAAAGGTCAGTGAATTTGGCAAAGACCTTTTCTGCAGGTGCTGCAATGTGCTTTACCGTACTTTGATAATCTGCCATTATGCTATGTTATGCGTTCCAAACAGAAGGGTCTTTTCGCCACTCTTTAAGGGTTGGCAAGGCACTCTCTGGTATATAATTGATTGATAACGCTTTAGCTATTACTGCCTCATAATTGCTAAGTGTTGTAAGTTCCACTCCTGCATTTTTGAATGCCTGCTCCGCTACAGGGAACCCGTATGTAAAGGTGGCTACCATACCAAGCACTATGCTGTTCTTCTCTCTCTTTATGGCTTCATCTGCCTTTAGACTGCTGCCGCCTGTAGATACTAAATCTTCTACTATAACCACTTTCTTGCCACTTTCTATGTAACCTTCTACAAGATTCTCCATACCATGGTCTTTCTTGGCGGAACGGATGTAAAGGAAAGGCAATCCAAGTTCCTCTGCCACCAATGCACCCATTGCTATGGCACCTGTTGCCACACCTGCAATAGCCTCAGCATCGGGGTACTTTTCAAGAATAATACGAGCCAACTCTATCTTGATAATAGAACGTACCTGTGGAAACGACAGGGTTTGACGGTTGTCACAATAGATTGGTGATTTCCAACCTGACGCCCAAGTGAAAGGCTCTGACGGTCTTAATTTTACCGCCTTGATTTCAAGCAGTTTACCTGCTACTAATGATTCTACTGATTCCATAAGATATTTAATAATTTTATATTCGCTACCGAAAGTTTTATGATAAGAGTTTATATATACCCATTCCAGTGGCTCATACCTTCTATGAAGGTATTCGTCCCTCCCATAACGGCTCTGTGAGCCTATGGGTCCCTCCCACTTTGGCTACACCCATTTGTGGCTACGCTCAGCATAACTCACAAGTGGTTCTGCTCTCGCTTGCACACAAAGTTCCGACTGCGTGGGTGCAGACGCACTGTTATGGGTATATACAAACTCCTTTTTATCATAAAACTTTCAATTACTATTTGAATAGCATCTCCATTTGTTTATCAGATTCTGCATATCTTCCGGAATAGCAGAATCAAAATTCATGCGTTCATGGGTCTCAGGATGCTCAAAACCAAGGGTTTTGGCGTGCAAGGCTTGCCTTGGACAGATTTTAAAGCAATTCTCCACAAACTGACGATACTTTGGAAATGTTGTTCCCCTTAAAATCTTGTCTCCACCATACCTCTCATCTGAGAACAACGGATGCCCTATATGTTTGAAATGCACCCTTATCTGATGTGTCCTGCCTGTCTCCAACCTGCATTCCACAAGTGACACATACCCGAAACTCTCCAACACTCTGTAGTGCGTTACGGCATGTTTGCCGTTCTCACTGCCCTCTGGGAATACAGTCATGGCAAGGCGGTCTTTAGGGTCTCTGCCAATATTCCCCACTATTGTACCCTCTTTGTCAGGCACACCCCACACAAGTGCATTGTACAAACGACTTGATGTCTTGTTAAAGAACTGCTCTGCAAGGAATGTCTTGGCATGCGGCGTTTTTGCTATAACAAGTAACCCCGATGTATCCTTGTCTATTCTATGAACCAACCCTAAGCGGTCATCACCTGCATCAAAAGCCTCTCTCTCTCCAAAATGCCATGCAAGTGCATTGAGCAACGTACCCTCAAAGTTCCCATGACCAGGGTGAACAACCATTCCTGCAGGCTTGTTTACAACAAGCAGCGAATCATCTTCAAACACAATGTCAAGCGGTATGTCTTGCGGCACTATTGAGGTATCCTTTGGAGGATATGAAAACATTATGGTGACCACATCGCCCGGCTTAACCTTATATGACGATTTCTGTGGAACTCCGTTAACCTCAATGTTACCGGCATCGGCGCTCATCTGAACACGATTACGGGAAGCACCTGTAATCCTGTCTGTCAGGAACTTATCAAGCCTTATAAGCGTCTGCCCGGGGTCTGCCGTAAAACGGAAATGCTCATATCTACCATCAGAGGAGTCTTCCTCCAAGGTCTCATCAAACAGCAAATCCTCATCAGCAAGCATACTATGTCAATTTAGAATAAAATCTCCTCTTCAAGAGTCTCTGTTCCGGTTTCCTCTGCACTCATTATTGAATCCGTCTCAACTTTAGCCTCTCCGCTACCAACATAAAGTTCAAGTGGTGTTCCTACAAGAACTTCATCGCCAGGATTCACTTGATTACCTCTAAAATACACTCCAAGCACTAAATCCTTATACTCGCTTGGCTTGTATGTAACTTTTTCAACAACCAACCCCGATGCTGTAAGAATTGTGGTTGCCTGACGAACCGATATGTCCAGCACCTCTGGAATAACAATTTTTTGGTCTTGGGTTGCGTTTATTGTCAAATAGACCTTACGGCCCTCTTTAACCACACTTCCGGATGCCGGGTCTTGTTCAACTATAGTTCCTTTAGGTACCGCATCGGAGAATACTGAGTCAACCACTTCATAATTCAAATCCTTAGCATTAAACAATCTTGCTGCGGTTTCAACTTTCAGTCCTATGGCATCAGGAACAACTCTTGTATCACCATGTCCTGTATATGCAAGCAGACATAGATATATGATAAACACAAGCACTAACGATACCAAAATAACAAGGCAAATGTTCCTTGTCAGCGGATGTTTCTTAAAAAAATCTATAATCTTATTCATAATAGTTTGTAAAGATACAAATAAGCAAATTAAAAAAAAAATAAAGTTATAAACACAAAAAGACCACCCTTAACGGATGGTCCTTTATGTTCTTTTGCAAATGTCAAATATTAGTTGCGACGAACATTAGCCTCATCAGAAACTGTGAGTTTCTTACGGCCTTTTGCTCTACGTGCTGCTAATACCCTACGTCCGTTTGGTGTGGACATTCTTTCTCTGAAGCCGTGCTTGTTGGCTCTTTTTCTGTTTGATGGTTGAAATGTGCGCTTCATCGCTCTATAATTTTATTATTATTATTCAATTTGGGAGTGCAAAGATAATACAAATTATGCTATCTGCAAAAAATAATGGATTTTTTTTATTGCTCAATCTTCAAATTCAAAAAACTCATCAATTTTTGTCAGTGTAAGTATCTGTTTTATATCTGGTTTCATTCCTTTAACAGAAATTGTGCCTGATATTTGTTTTCTGATTTTCAGGAACAGCCTCAATCCTGAAGAACTGATATACTCCAATCCAGAGCAATCAATAATAAGTTGCTTGCCCTGTGACTGTGCAATAAGTTCATCCACCTGACATAACAATCCTGTAGCAACCTCTGTGTTAAGCCTGCCGCTCAACGTGCAAACAACCTTATTACCGTTTTGCTCAATACTAACATCCATAATTGACTTACTGCTTCAATTATTAATTATTAATTAAATTCTTCCCGCTCATCTCCTTTGGTTGCTCAAGACCCATAATATGGAGTATTGACGGAGCCACATCGGCAAGTCTGCCGTTCTCAACTTTTGCGGATTTGTTGTCTGTAACATATACACATGGAACAGGATTCAAAGAGTGTGCCGTATTTGGTGTTCCGTCAGCATTCACTGCATTGTCTGCATTACCATGGTCAGCAATTATAATTGCCTCATATCCTGTGGCACGAGCAGCCTCAATAACGCTGTGAACGCAGGCATCAACCGCTGTAACTGCCTTTTCTATAGCGGTATATACACCTGTATGACCTACCATATCGCCGTTGGCAAAATTGACAACTATAAAATCATATTTGTCTTCTCTGATAGCATCAACAAGTTTTGCACATACGCTGAAGGCACTCATCTCCGGCTGCAAATCGTAGGTTGCAACCTTCGGCGAGTTAACCAAAATTCTGTCCTCATTTTTATAGGGTTCCTCCCTACCGCCGTTAAAGAAGAAAGTAACGTGTGCATACTTCTCTGTCTCAGCAATATGAAGTTGTTTCAACCCTTTAGATGAGACATACTCTCCAAGTGTATTCTCCACATTCTCCTTGTCAAACAGAATGTGAACGCCTGTAAATGAGGCATCGTATGGGGTCATACAGCAATAGTGAAGGTTTGGAATTGTATGCATTCCAGCCTCAGGCATATCCTTTTGGGTAAGGGCTATTGTCATCTCCTTAGCACGGTCATTACGGTAGTTGAAGAATATGACAACATCGCCTTCCTTTATTTTTCCGTCAACCGATGTGTTAACTATAGGCTTAACAAATTCATCTGTAACACCTGCATCATACGATGCCTGCATTGCAGCCACCATATCAGTGAACTCCGCTCCCTTGCCGCTGACAAGCAGGTCATAACCCTCTTTTACACGTTCCCATCGTTTGTCACGGTCCATAGCATAGTAACGTCCTACTATAGAGGCTATTACACCAGCACTTTTTTGTGTATGCTCTATCAGTTGTTTTATAAACCCGATACCGCTTTTAGGGTCTGTATCACGCCCATCCATAAAACAGTGGATAAAGGTGTTCTTTATATCGTACTCCTTTGCAATATCGCAAAGTTTGAAAAGGTGGTCAAGTGAGCTGTGAACACCGCCATCGGAGGTAAGACCCATAAGATGAACACTCTTACCGTTCTGCTTTGCGTATGAGAATGCGGCAACTATCTCCTTATTCTGAAGTATTGAGCCGTCTGTACAAGCCTTGTTGATTTTCACTAAATCCTGATATACAACACGACCTGCTCCAATGTTAAGGTGGCCTACCTCTGAGTTACCCATCTGACCGTCAGGCAGTCCTACATTCTCACCCGATGCCTGTAACTGTGAGTTAGGGTAAGTCTTCACCAAATAATCCCAATACGGGGTTGGTGTATTGTAAATAACATCGGCTTTGGAGTGATTTCCAATACCCCAGCCGTCCAAAATCATCAATAACGCTTTCTGTGACATAATTCAATATTTTTATGTATATGGAGGGACAAAGTTACAAAAACGAGAGCAAAAATCAAAAAATGCGAGCATTTTTGTTTTTGCCGAGTGCAATTTGGCAGAATAAAAATTTTGTACTATATTTGCGTACAAATATGTATGATTATGGAAAACATTCAAAACGCATACAATAGTATCTTATGGAAAGCACAATATATAAACTTGTGTGTTGCTGCTTATGCAAAAAAGCATAAAATGCAACAACATTTAGCATATTTATACTTGAGAGAACATCAAGCCATTGATTTTTTAGACAAACATTATGAGGCAGAACATGTTTTGGCTTTGGATGATACACTTGACAGCATCAATCAAATATGCAAAAGAAACGGAGGTGCACTATGATATTATATCATGGAACGAATATCTCTTTTGACATCATTGATTTGAATAAATGTATGCCGCATAAAGATTTTGGAAGAGGGTTTTATCTTACAGAATCAAAGAACAGGGCTTATAAACGTGCTTTGGACAAATGTGATAAAGAAAATGTTGGAGAACCGGTAGTTTTATCATTTGAGTTTGATGAAAGACAATTGAGTGCTTTGCAGGTAAAACGATTTGAAGGTACAAATGAAGAATGGTTGGAATTTATTCTAAATAACAGAAGCAAGAAGTCAAAGAAATATCATATTTACGATATTGTTATAGGACCTGTTGCCGACGATGGTGTAATAACGTCAATCAGTCTTTATGAAGCTCATGTTATAGATAAAGACACGTTGTTAAAACGCTTACAATATACAAAACCATACATACAATATTGCTTTTGCACTCAAAAAGCAATAGATTTACTTGTTAAAAAATGAAAAAGGTAGAATTTGATTTTGTAGTTAACCATCAAGTGGAGTTAATTGTAACATTCTTGATGGAAGATTATAAGTTATCTATGCCTGAAGCCTTTGACAAAATATACAAATCTTCCACGTACCAAAAATTGCTTAACAAGCATACCGGATTGTACAGATACAGTCCAGCCTACACATACGAATACTTGAAAAGAGAGATATTACCAATGTCATAATCATCATGAATTAAGAGAAAGGACTTATTATGAACTTCAAACAAATTTTACCGTATAAATTACGTTGTGCTTTAACGATTGGCGCAATCGCCGGCAGTACATTAACCGCATGCGATAACCACGCCAACGAACCCCAAGAACCCATCACCCCAACACGTGATGTAGAATTATTTTTAACCCGAGCAGATGAAATAGAAGAAGAAGATGTAAAAAAATATGCTGACATGTCAGATGTTCGTTATATTTACATAATACCCAAAGATGAAAGAGAATGGAACACTTATACAAAAGGTAACATCCACATTTTACGTAACTATCTCACAGTTCGTATTAATGTTAACCCCACAAAAGTGCGTGGTAGAGGGAACTTTTGTTTTGTGCCGGGTGAAGCCCTCAAGGCTGAACAAGCGAACCAAGATAGTACATGGTATGTACAACACGGTTGGACAATAAATCAAAAACAAAGATAATATTCTGGCTTATGCCAGATTTTTTTATTGATATAAACATCATAATCCAAAATTATTGCTATATTTTTGGATTGTATTCCAAAATATTTGCCATATTAGACCGAATTTTGCTACAGGTTACCTTTACTCCTCCTTTCAGTCGTCGTGAAGGTAAAAACAACTTACTTTGTAAGTGTACCTTTACCTCGCTTCGCTCGGTGAAGGTAACTTGCACTTTCGCTTTGCTCCAGTGTAACTTTACCTCGCTTCGCTCGGTGAAGGTAACTTGCACTCGGCAAAAACAAAAACGTTACGTTTTTGAAAAAGTTGAGCGGTATCACTATGTGAATAAATTCCCACGTGATACCTCCCAACTTTTTTTCAAAAAATGCTTGCATTTTTTGATTTTTTCTCTCGATTTTGTAACTTTGCCAAACAATTACATAGGATTATTATGATTTCCACTCTACTCATTGCCGTGCTGACCTTAATGGCTGGTATCGGCATTTTTTTGGTGGCATGCCAAATGATGTCAACTAACCTTGAGACCGCCAGCAGTGACAGACTTAAAGCAATGTTTTCAAAAGCCGCTCACAGCCGTTGGCTTGGAGTTGGAATAGGGGCATTGGGTACGGCGGCAATTCAATCATCAGGTGCCACTACCGTTATGGTGATTGGTTTTGTGAATGTTGGAATCATGTCACTTACACAAGCCGCCACCATAATCTATGGAGCAAACATAGGTACTACCATTACCGCACAAATAGTTGCATTGGGTATGTTTGGCAGCGGCGGCATCTCCACTACAACCTTATTTGCATCACTTGCTGGAATAGGTGCATTTATGGCATTGTTTGCCAAGACAGATAAGTTTAAGACCATTGGCGGCATAATTACAGGTTTTGGAATGTTGTTTGTGGGATTGAGCATGATGAGCAGCGCAATGGGAGACTTTGCTGCGATGGAAGAGGTTAAGTTTTTCCTGGCAAAAATATCAAATCCTGTCTTATTGGTTCTGTTGGGAACGGTTATAACCGCCATCATCCAATCATCTTCCGTTACAACTTCCATAGCATTGACCATGGTTGTAGCAGGACTAATCAATTTGGAACAGGGTATTTATTTGACATTGGGTTCCAATATAGGTTCCTGCGTTGTGGCTATTATTGCCGGAATGACATCGGGTATAAACGCAAAAAGAACATCACTGATACACCTGCTGTTTAACTGCTCCGGTGTGGTTGTGTTTATGCTTTTAGCTATGATAATGAATGTTACAACAGGTAACAGTCTGAATTTCGGGGTGTTGTTTGAGAATATGTTCCCATCTGCCCCTCAATTACAACTTGCAATGTTCCACACTGTTTTTAATGTTTGTACAGTGCTGATTATGATGCCGCTGACCAACATCTTGGTAAAAGTGGTATGCAAAATGATTCCTGACAAGACTGCCGATATACCACAATCTGCACAGCCTCATTATTTCTTTTTGGACGAGAACATGTTAAGAACACCTATCATTGCAGTGCGTCAAACTAAATTAGAGATAGAGAATATGGCATCCGTTGCACTCAGAAATTATGACATATCACTGCAAACAATATGTGAAATGGATTTTTCAAAAATGGAGGAGTTTAAGCAGAATGAGAACCAATTGAATTTCCTGAATCATTCCTTGGTTTCATATATTATACGCCTAAATGAGAAATCAATGACAGAAGAAGACCACAGATATTTGACAGGTGCCATTAGAACCATATCAGATTTGGAACGCATAGGTGATTATGCAGAAAACATTACAGAATATGCGGCATTGATGGAGGACAACAAAGTGCGTTTTTCAAAAGATGCCATAGAGGAGATTGAGCAAATGAGGGAATTGATATTCTCTGTATATCAAAACGTTATGAAGGCCTATATGGACACCGATATTGAAGCCTATAATCAAGCACACATTTATGAGGACCAAGTGGATGATTTGTGTGAAAAGATGTCTGCAAACCATATTGAGCGTATGACCAAGGGGTTATGCACTCCGTTAGTGGGTGCACAATTTTTGGAATTGGCAAGCAATAGTGAGCGTATTTCTGACCACTTAATCAATGTTGGAAAAACTGTAAAGGGTGCCATAAAAAAGTAGGTGTTTCAAAATATTTTTGTACCTTTGCATCTGTATTTCCTTTAGACTTTTCTTTACTTCTTCATTAGTATCTGCAAAATTTTGTGGATATGAGAATTTTTTTGTGGTCAGTGACCTTTGTTTTTATGTTTCAGGCGGCATTTGCCTGGACGGGTGATTTGTCAAAGTTCAGCTTTAACGCCGATACCATACATCTTAATGCCCCTTCTGAAACTTCCGATGCCTACATTTCTGACACATCGTCAGTTGTTTATACTGCCGTTTGGCAATGCAATTTCAAATTTGATTTTGCCTCATCTTCTTCAAATTATATAAAATGGTATCTCTTTTCTGATTCTGCCAGCTTAAAGGGAGAACTGTGTGGCTACTTCATAAGAATTGGTTATACTGATAAAAACATTTCTCTCTGCAGGCAGAGCGGAACTTCAATCTCAGTTTTGGCACAAGGCAATGAAAAGAGAGTGCAGGAAAATGCACCTATATATATAAAGGTAAGTAGAGATGAATTTGGGGTGTGGAGCGTGTATTCCGGTATAGAAACAGAACAAGACACTTTGCTTGAGTTCACTGTAACAGACAACACCTTTGAACGGGCAAAGTTCTCTGGCTTTTACTTGAAATACTCCTCCACACGTTCCAAAGGATACTCAATGTGGGGGCTGTCTTGTAAGGGAGAGCCATACAAAGAGTACCCTAAACCAAAATATAGGGAGATTGTCATAAATGAAATTCTCTCTTATCCGTATACAGAAGGGTATGATTTTATTGAGATATTCAATAACTCAGACTCAACATTTAATTTGGCGGACATTACTTTGGGAAACGGGAAGACCGAAGTTACTCTACCATCAAAAAAGTTCTACAGTGGTGAGTATAAGGTTTTTACGCAAGATTCGGCATCGTTGGAGGAGTTTTATAATTGTACTGATAATGCAATAATTGAACTAAAGATTCCATCTTATGTAAAGGACTCAGGCTGTGTGGTTTTGAGGTGCGGAACCGTTCTTGTTGACTCAGTCTACTATAATGCCAAAACAATGCACAGCCCCATGCTCAGCGATGTGCAAGGGGTTAGTTTTGAGCGTGTAAACCCAAATATTGATGTATGGGCATCGGCGGCTGAAAATGTAGGATTTGCAACACCAGGATATGAAAATTCACAATACAAACCAATAAAACCTATTGATAAAACCGATAAAACTATATGGGTTGAACCTGCCACATTCACTCCAAACGGAGACGGCAGGGATGATTTGGCTATGATTTACTACAAAATAGATGAGAGTGCGGTAGCAAATATTGCTGTGTATAACACAGATGGTGTGTTGGTTAAAGTGCTTTGCAATAGAATGTTTCTTGCACCGTCAGGTGTTATTATGTGGAATGGCTTTTCTGACAGGAACATGCTTATGCCGTTTGGAATTTATGTGGTGATATTTGAGGTGTTCAACAACTCAAAAGTCATAATGAAAAAGAGAGTCCCGTTTGTGTTGGGGAGGTAAAATAATTTAGTGTAAATTTTGATAGTATTAAAAATAATACTATTTTTGCAACATCATACATAATGAAAAGGTACAAAGTAAAAGAAGTATTAGACTTACTTAAAGAAAAGGGATGGTATATAATGACCATAAAGGGAGACCATAGGCAATTAAAGCATCCTATGTTAAAGGGTAAGGTTACCGTTAATGGAAAACCAAGTGATACATTAAGTCAGGATTTATTATTCAGTATATGGAAACAGGCAGGTTGGAAATAAAATAGGAAAATAATATGGAACAAAAAGAAGTCTTAAAAATCAAACTTAATTGGGAGGATAAAAATTTTAGTGCGGCATTTGCGATGCCAGATTTCGGGGCTGTTATTGTTACAGACAAAACAGAAAGTGGAATAAAACAGAAATTTGCCGAAGCGATGGCTTTTCATATCGAGGGAATGAAAAACGATGGAGATAAATTACCATTGTGGGCTGAAGCGGGAAACTATGAATTAGAGTTTGTTTCAACGGTGTCCGCTATGCTTCAGCAAGCATTGCAATATACAACTTTAACAGCATTAAGTAATGTTACTGGTATGAAACACGCTCAATTATCGCATTACGCCAATGCGGTAAGCATACCACGCCCCAAACAAAGAGAAAAAATAATCACTGGATTGCACACCATAGGGCAAAAATGTCTGGCGGTTATCTGAAATTTATTTTGTAAATCAAAAAAATCTATTATCTTTGTAGAAGTTTATATGAAGGCACTTTTAGATACAAATATAATTATACATCGGGAGACAACAAAAGTTATTTCTCAAGATATAGGGTTGTTATTTAAATGGTTAGAAAAATGCCATTACATCAAATGTGTGCATTCTGCAACTATTGAGGAAATCAAAAAGAATCCTAATAAGTCAACTGTTGACAGTTTTCTTATAAAACTAAGCAGTTACGAGCAAATAACCATTCCATCACCCATCCACGATGAAGTGCTCAGGGTCTCGTCATTACTGGACAGTACTCCAAATGACAAAATAGATACCCAACTTTTAAATGAAGTATATGTCGGACGTGTTGATATATTGGTAACAGAAGATAAAAAAATCCATACTAAAGCCAAGCATCTTAAAATTCAAGACAAGGTGTATAATATTGACTCTTTTTTGGAAAAAGCCTTTGCAGACAACCCTAATTTAGTTGATTATAAAATATTAAACGTTAGAAAGAGAAAGTTTGGTGAAATCAATTTAATGGACCCGTTTTTTGATAGCCTTAGAACAGATTATTCCGGTTTTGACAAGTGGTTCGTTTCAAAATATGATGAAGAAGCCTATATTACAGAAAATGCTGACAATAAGAAGTTACTATCATTTCTATATTTAAAAATAGAAGATACAACAGAAAATTATTCTGATATTTCACCATTGTTTGTACCCAAAAGAAGGCTGAAGATAGGTACACTAAAAATTATAAGTAATGGATTCAGGTTAGGGGAACGTTTCCTGAAAATAATTTTTGATAATGCGTTAAAAAACAAAGTTCAAGAAATCTATGTTACAATTTTTGACAAAAGAGACGAACAACGCAGACTTATAACACTTTTAGAGCAATGGGGATTTGTGTATTGGGGTACAAAAAATGGAGAAGAAAAAGTCTATGTCCGTAATTTCAGTCCAAATTTTAATATTAACAATATAAGGGGTTGTTTCCCTTATGTATCACGGGTACAAAACTGTTTTATTGTATCTATTTACTCTAAATATCATACGGAATTATTGCCTGATTCAATTTTAAATACGGAATCACCATTAAATTTTGTAGAAAACTTTCCTCACAGAAATTGTATTGGGAAGGTCTATGTGTCAAGATTTTTAAAACCTTATCCAAACAAAGGTGACTTAATAATCTTCTATAGAACAGGAGGGTATTACAAGGGTGTTGTCACCTCATTGTGTATAGTGGAAGAAGTTAGGGATAGATTTTCCTCAAAAGATGAATTTTTATCTTATTGTAGAAAAAGTAGCGTTTATTCAAATGAGGAATTAGTTGAATTGTGGGAGTATTCAAAAGGTTCTCCAGTTGCAACTAAATTTTTATACACCTATTCATTTCCACACAGGATAAATATGTCAGAACTTATACGTTTGGGGGTTCTTTCCGGCATAGATGACGCACCACGTGGTTTTAAAAAAATTACTACCGATAAACTCAACACAATACTAAAAGCAACACAATCAAATGAAAGTTTTATTGTCAATTAAACCAGAGTTTGCCAACAAGATATTTGATGGTTCCAAAAAATTTGAATTTCGTAAAAGTGTCTTCAAAAATCCAAGTGTTGACACAGTAGTAGTATATGCTTCTTCTCCAGTGCAAAAAGTAATTGGAGAATTCAAGATTTCTGAAATTATAACAGACGATGTAGAAAGTTTATGGCAGAAAACCTCACAATATTCAGGTATTAGCAAAATGTTTTACGATGAATACTTTTCACAGAAGAGAGAAGCAAACGCCATTGCAGTAGGTAGAATGACCAAATATCCTGAGCCGTTATTGTTAAGTGATTTTGGTATTAAATATCCGCCACAATCATATATGTATATACAGTAACGGTTTTACAGAAATTATTATAGGTATATTGACGGGTTATAGTAATTTGACGTTAATGTATTTTTGTATAATACGATTTTCTATGTTTTTCATATAGCCTGCCATATATTCGTAATCTGGTGTTCCTTCAGGGGTGATTGGGAGCATAATTATTTCTCGCCTAATGCGGTCATCGTTAATTTCTCTATTAAAGCTATACTTTTCTCTTATTTTTTCAACTATCTGTGCTATAAATAAATATGCATATTTGCTCATTAGATTATTCTCTAATTTAGTTACATGGTCGCTCGCTACAAATGAGTATGGATGATAAAAAGTAGAACCAACACTGCCACTATTTGCTATTGTTAAACAATTTGCAAATATACGTACATTCTTCGTGTTGCTTATAAAATCATCTATTCCATTATCCATCGCAGATGATGAAGCATAAGGTGTTTTTCCTGTAATATGGTCGCCATTTTTCAAACGTTTACCACGTTGTATTGAAAATATATCCTCTATTCTAAATGCTCGCCATTGCTTACTGCTAATGGGGGGTAATTTGCTGATTATCAATAATTTGTGTAATATATTTTTGATATTGTGCAAGTAATTGATGCTCTTTTGCTTTCATATACTCCTCCATAAAGGCCCAATCTGGATTGCCTTGTTCTGTTACGGGGAGCATAATTTTTTGCTTAGGCAAATCAGATGAGGATAATTGATTACCATAATTTATATGCTCGCAGAATCGTTTGCACTGTGTTGTTATAAATAATGCAAGATATTTATTTAGTTTTTTTTCTTTCAGTTGAATATTATGAATTTTCATGTCATAACTGGCTTCGTATGGTTGATAGAAGCAAGAACCTAAAAAAGATATAGAAATACAATTTTTATATGTTCTGTAATTGCGAATTGATGAATGCTTTGCTGTAAAGGATTCAATACCATTATTTGCATCTGTTGCTGAAATACGTGGTGTATTACCTTCAGTTAGCTGCTGTTTAGCTATATTTGCACCAGTTCCTATACTTGCTATTTCACTTATATTAAATGCTTTCCATTTGCATTGGTCTAAAGTTTTCATAGTGTTACCTCCTTCTCCTCGTTTGTGTTTTCAAATAAATATCCACGTCTGTGTGCAATCATATTAAATTCAAATGTAAGATAATCTGCCATTGTTTTTTCAAAGTCTGCATCAGTGGGAATATCCTCATTAAAATAGTAGAATGAATGTAACCATTCGTCCTCTGCGGTAACTGTAGAGCGAACCATAAAATCATTAGGTGCTGGTCTGTTTTTATTCCAACATTCCAAAAGAAACTCTCGTCGTTCTTTTGCTCTATTTGTTGGAACAAAACCTATATGTGGTTTGGTTTCATAACCGTCGTCCTTAAAATTGATAAACTTTGAGTAATAGTTAGATGGTTGCGGTTGGTGTGCCGTAAAAATAGCAATAACTGGGTTAGTGCCAACACGATAAAAAGTGTCAGGATTTAGAGTGACAACACCCTCTAATGTATGATGCTCCAATAAATAGTATTTTATTTCTTTGTCCTTTGTCGTTTTCCCTACCATCGTAGATTGAGGTACAATAACAGCACAACGTGCGCCATCATCTAAAGAATCCAACAAATGCTTAATAAAGTGCAATTCACTTAAATGTCTTGTTTCTCCATTTATTGCCAACGAATACGGAGGATTCATCAGTCCTACCGTGAAATGTCTCTGTCTTAAATCGTTAGTATCTTGTTTTAGGAAATCCGCACATACTAAATTACTCTTGCCATCACCTCTTAGAATCATATTTGTTGTTGCAATAGAGTACATACGCACATTTTGTTCTATCCCATATAATTGTTGTCTTCGTATATCTTTGCGTTGTTGGTTAGTTCGTGCTTTATTTAACATATTATGCATAGCTGCTACGAGAAAACCACCTGTACCACATGTAGGATCAAAAACTACATCTGAGGGTTTTAGATTAACTAAATCACAAAACAATTGAGTAATGTGCTTTGGAGTTAATATTATTCCAAGTGACTGACCATCGCCACCGCTATAACTCATGAATTCTCCATAAAAGCGACCTAAAATGTCTTCAGGTGTATTAAAGTGAAAAGCAGTTGAAACATTGGAATAAAGGTATTCTGCAAAAAAACGTATAGGGGATTTGCCCAATCTTTCTTCATATTGAGACAACTTAGGGCTTGTTTTAATAAATCTAAATTCATCTAGTACGCGTTCCTTTTTTTCTTGAGGTGCGACCTCCACTTGTTCCATATAAGACTCTAATGCGTCATAAACTTTTTGTCCATCTGTATGATTCTGATCTCCAGTCAAGTCTTCTGTGGAAAAATGCGGATTTTCTATAGCCAATAATATTGCGGAAACTGCAATAGGTTTTTGCTCATTGGAAAGAGAACCATATATGTGTAAATCTTCATGCAACGATGATGCTTTTGCTAAAATGTTCTCCAATTCTATCTGATCTGCCGTTTTCTCCTGACAGACTACAGTAGTATAATAGGATGATATTTTATCAACTGAAAAGTTACTAAAATCTTTTATTTTATCTAATAGTTTGTAGCTAGTTGGGGATACAAAAATTGGACGAATTATCAAATTTTCACTTTCAGTACCAGAGCAACCAAACGCAAAAACTTTGTTAAAGTGTGTGTTTGCTACAATCTTTTGAGCATAGTGTAACGCACCGTTTTCAGCATAATTTGAAATAGATGTATCATCCATCAATAAATTTTGATTATTGGCATCAAGATATTTGGCTTGTTTTGATCTGTCTGCTTTATCTTCAATTACCATTATGAAATCGCCAACTTGTGCAACATACTCAGGGAAACCTTTATGACCAGTTCCTCTTTTAGAAGCTGTTTTTAGTGCAGCTTGAATTTCTAATATATTACTGCCATTGGGCGTTGCATCTATACCAGCACTATTTAACAGTGAGGCTACCAATAGATCCGTTTGTCGTTCATTTGCCATAGTTTCATATTTATTAAGTGCACGACAAATATACAAAAACTGTTGCACTTTTAAGACATTTTTTGCACTTTTAGTGTAATTTTTGCACTTTTAGGACATTTCTTTATGTTTATAACATGTAGGACGCTTCTGTATATAAATATGTTGCTTGTTTTCTCGTATAACTTTACTCGTGGCTTCGCCACTCGTGAAGTTAACCTGCACTCGGCAAAAACAAAAACGTTCCGTTTTTGAAAAAGACATAAGGTGGAATTTTGTGAGCAAGCTCCCAACTCCCACCTTATATCTTTTTTTTCAAAAAATGCTCGCATTTTTTGATTTTTGCTCTCGTTTGTGTAACTTTGTACCCCAAATTTGAAAACACATTATGAATGTAGCAATTGTTGGTGCCAGCGGTGCCGTAGGTCAAGAGTTTTTAAGAGTGTTGGCGGAGAGAAATTTCCCCATCACAGAGTTGTTCCTTTTTGGTTCTTCACGCAGTGCAGGAACTGAATATGAGTTCAAGGGAAAGAAATATACAGTAAAGGAGTTGAAGCACGGCGATGATTTCAAAGGCATAGATATAGCGTTTACATCGGCTGGAGCAGGCATTTCAAAAGAGTTTGAAAAGGATATTACAAAGTTTGGGGCGGTTATGATTGACAATTCAAGTGCATTCCGTATGGACCCTGAGGTTCCCCTTGTGGTTCCTGAAATGAATGCCCCCGATGCCAAAATACGTCCTCGCGGTGTAATTGCAAACCCTAACTGCACCACCATTATTATGGTTGTGGCACTGAAGGCTATTGAGCAACTTTCACATATTAAGAGAGTTCACGTATCAACTTATCAGGCAGCATCGGGCGCTGGAGCAGCCGCTATGGCTGAACTTGAACTTCAGTATCGTCAGGTACTTAATAATGAGCCTGTAACAGTAAATAAATTCGCATACCAACTTGCATTCAACCTTATTCCTCAAATAGATGTTTTCACTGATAACGGATACACTAAAGAGGAAATGAAGATGTACAATGAGACCCGCAAGATTATGCACTCCGATATTGCTGTCAGTGCTACCTGCATTCGTGTACCATCACTTAGGGCTCACTCTGAAGCAATTTGGGTTGAGACAGAAAGACCACTTAGCGTACAGGAGGTTCAAGATGCCTTTGCTAAAGCAGAGGGGCTTGTACTTGAAGACAATCCTGCTGAAAAAGTTTACCCGATGCCACTTTTCAAGTCCGGGCTTGACCCTGTTTATGTAGGTCGTGTCCGCAAGGATTTGGCAAACGAGAACGGCATGACTTTCTGGTGCGTAGGAGACCAAATCAAGAAGGGTGCCGCACTTAACGCTGTACAAATTGCAGAATATTTAATTAAGGAAGGTGACATTAAAAAGTAATATACACTTCTCTCAGAACCTTTGTTCCGATGTAAACGCTTTACTAAAAGGCGTTTCGCCGGAACAATTGTTTATACTTACAGACCACAATTCAGCAAAACATTGTCTGCCTATACTTGGCACACTGACAGACGATGCAAAAATAATAGAGGTTCCTAACGGAGACTCTGCAAAGAACCTGCAGACCATAGAACAAATATGGACTTTTCTTTGTAACAACGGAGGCACCAGACACTCTGTAATGCTGAATCTGGGCGGCGGTGTAATTACAGACATGGGAGGTTTTGCCGCCTCCACATTCAAGCGCGGCATACGTTTCATAAACATACCTACAACCCTTCTAAGCATGGTTGATGCCGCCATAGGAGGCAAGACAGGCTTTAACTTTAACGGACTTAAAAATGAGATTGGAGTTATAAACCAACCCTCAGACGTAATTATAAGTGCTGAATTTTTAAAAACACTGCCTATAACAGAATTGTTATCCGGCTACGCAGAGGTAATAAAGCACGGACTTATAAGCAACAGCAACTATCTGAATATAATTCTAAATTTTGACTTATCAAACCCTGATATTAAGGGTTTACAAGACATTATTAAGGAATCTATAGATATAAAGTCTAAAATAGTGGAGCAAGACCCCACAGAAAAAGGGGTACGCAAGACACTTAACCTTGGACACACCATAGGACACGCCCTTGAAAGTTTCTCACTGAAAAAAGGGAACGCACTCCCTCATGGCTATGCCGTTGCCTACGGACTGATAGCAGAAATATACCTCTCTTACAAGATGTACAACTTTCCAAAAGATACACTTGTAAGCGTATCACGATACATAAAGGAATATTACGGAGCGTACAATATAGGGTGCGATGACTACCCTACGCTTTTCAACCTTATGCTCCATGATAAGAAGAACATCTCTGCCACAGAGGTTAATTTCACTCTGCTTAGTGGTGTAGGCTCCCCTGTCCTAAACTGCACCGCAGACCAGGAAACTATATTCCAATCACTTGACTTTTACAGAGATACAGTAGGATTATAAAAAATCCGCCCCATCTGAGATGGAGCGGACTGTTTTTTGACTGTAAGACCTTATTTCAACTTGTTGATATAAAGAGCAAGTTTAGAATTAAGGTTGCTTGCCTTGTTGCTGTGGATTACATTAATCTTAGCAAGTTTGTCAAGCATTGCAGATACTTTTGGAAGCATTGCTTCTGCTGCTGCTTTGTCTTTTGTTGCACGAAGGTCTCTTACTGCGTTACGCATTGTTTTTGCATAGTAACGATTATGCAGTCTTTTTGTTTCTGTTTGTCTGATTCTCTTCTCAGACGATTTGTGATTCGCCATTTCTATTAGTTTTTTGTTTATCGTAGCCCATAGCAGAATCGAACTGCTCTTTCAAGAATGAAAATCTTACGTCCTAACCGATAGACGAATGGGCCAAGCACTTTTTTTAGCGAGTGCAAAAGTAGTATTTATTTTCCAACCATACAAATTTTTTTATAATAATTTTCAAAATCTCTTCTCCGATGCTTGTCTTATTGACTAAATTTATTAATTTTGCAGTTGCAAAGTGCCGTCTTTTTACTTTACTTACCTTTTTTCATTATGACTGAAAATGAGATTAAGGGCATCAAAGGTTGGAAAGAAGACGACCGCCCAAGAGAAAAATGCCTGAAACATGGCGTATCTTACTTGTCCGATGCGGAACTTGTTGCAATTCTTTTAGGTTCAGGAACCAGAAGTATGTCAGCGGTTGAACTTGGCAGGGAGATTTTGAAAAAAGCCGGAAACAGCCTTGCAGAACTTGGCAGAATTGACTGCAAAGACCTCTGCAGGATTAACGGAGTAGGAACGGCAAAAGCAGTAACATTGCTTGCCGCATTTGAAATAAGCCGGAGACGGCAAATGGAAAACAGTGACACTGATGTCCATATTCTGTCAAGCCGTCAGGCAGCGGAAATTTTTATGCCAATGCTGTCTGATTTGACACATGAGGAGTTTTGGATTATGCTTCTCAATCAGTCAAATAAGGTTATTGACAAAATAAGGTTGGCATCGGGAGGAGTTAATAGAATATTGGTTGACCCTAAAATTGTGTTTAAGGTTGCGTTGCAACACCTTGCCACAGGCATTGTACTTTGTCATAATCACCCAGGTGGAAGCACTTCGCCCAGCGATTCTGACATTGAACTTACTGAAAGGCTTGCGGCAACGGCACAAGCATTGGAAATTAGAATTATTGATCATATAATAGTGAGCGGAAAAGGCTATTACAGTTTTGCCGATTCTCACAAAATTTAGAAATGGTTTACATTATTACAGAAAAATACACTCCCAGGTTCAAGTATATTGCAGAGCATATATTCAAGCGTATTTTGCGTACAAGCGTAACTATTGTTCACAAAATGGAAGAGGTGGAGGAAGCAAAGAAGGAACAAGGTGACGGACCTATTATTTGCTATTCAAGAGTTGAAACTTTGTCTAACGCACTGAATATCTGCCCTGAAGGATTGGTTTTTCAAGACGATGTAAGAGCACAGGACATAAAAGTTTCAGATTGGAACGGTACAAAAATATTTTATCAGACAACCGATACCAAATATGATTTACCGTTTGATATTTTTTCAGCATCATTCTTCCTGCTAAGCCGATACGAAGAGTATTACGGTGCAAAAAATGAGTACGGATGTTTTAGAGCAGAAGATAGTTTAGCATTCAAAAACGGATTTCTTGACCGCCCTATTGTAGATGAGTGGGCATATATGCTTGAAGACCTGTTGGTTAAAAAGTGTTCATACGTTCCAGAAAAAAAGAAGAACTTTATGATGCACTCATCGGTTGTTATTGACAACTACTATAAATATAGATATAACTCCGTTGCAATTTCAATATGGAAACTATTCAAGAAATTGATGACGGGAGATTTTAAGAGTTTCAAGCATCAACTTAGAGTAAGACTATTCCTTGAGGCTGACCCATACGCAAATTTTGACAAAATAATCCAACTTCACAAACACACCAATCTGACTCCGTCTTTTTATGTGCTGATAAAGAAAGGTTATAATGAGTGCCACAACCTCTATTCAAATTTCCATGCCTTAAGAAAGGCTCTCAGAAGAAATTACAATACAGGACTTCACCCCTCTTTACAGTCAAATTCTGATACAAAGAAATTGAGAAAGGAATTAAAGACATTGGAGAAGAAAATTGTAATGCAAAGAGTGCGAATGAACATGTTTCATCTGTGCAGATTTTCAATTCCAAAGAGTTACGAGTCTCTTATGAAGATTGGTATAACAGATGACTACTCAATGTCCTACCCTAATATGATTGGATTCAGGGCAGGCACTTGCACGCCTTTCAGATTTTATGACCTAAAGCATGAATGCAAAACCAGACTTATGGTTCATTCTCTCATAATTTCCGCCACAAGTTTGAAAGGTATGGGAATTCATCATAGTGAAATTGAATCTGCTGTTATACCTTACATGAATAGAGTGAAGGCAGTGAACGGACAATTTTGTGCAAGTATCAGTAATGAGGTTCTGTCAAACACAGGAAAATGGTACGGATGGGATACACCTATTGAAAGAATATACAAATACGCGTCATGTCTTGAGTTTCATTCAATAGAAGACGCTCGTGATGCCATTAAATAAATATTTGCCCTCATAGTTCAATGGATAGAATACGGGTTTCCTAAACCTTAGATTCGGGTTCGATTCCCGGTGAGGGTACTTGATAGAATGAATAGTGAATAGTGAAGAGTGAAGAGTGAAGAGTTAGTGAAGGTCTTCAACTAAATTAAAATTGGGAGTACAAACATAAATGTGAATCCCAACAATGTTCCTGCAATTAACTGCATTGGTGTGTGGGCTTTAAGTTGAAGCCTTGCAGAACATACAAATCCACAACAGAATATAAGAGTAACAAGTAGTGGCGGATTATACACTCCGTATGCAAAAGATATGTACACCGATGCTCCAAGCAGTCCGCTGATGCCCGTGGCATGTGCAGAGATTTTCCAAAAGAAGTTTATTATTGTTACTGCAAACAGAGCCCAAAAAGCCATATATACAACCTTTGCAATAACAAAAGCATCAATATTATAAAGGAACAACGCAGTACAGATATAACAAATAAGCGTAAACACATACGCCCATAACCGCTCTTTCCTGTCAGAAGCCTGTGGCGTTGTTATAACCTTAAGTTTGACAAGTACCAGATACCAAATTACTGGCAGCATAACCATAATGGCAACACATGCCGCTATTATTCCAATCTTTGCCCACATATTGTAGCCATAGAACTGAGGTACAGCCAAAAGCAGTGTCAGCCCATACATAGGAACAAGTAAGGGCTGAAACACTATGGTCAGAATATTTGCAATCTTATTATTCATAAGATAGTGGACAGTTGATAGTTGACAGTTGATAGTTGACAGTTGATAGTTGACAGTGAAAGATCTCTCGCTTCGTTCGAGATGACGGATTGAGGTCATTGTCCACTGTCCATTGTCCACTATCCACTAAATTAGATTTATAGTATCTTGTGCAATCATAAGTTCCTCATCTGTAGGAATTATAACTACCTTAACCTTAGAGTCAGGCGTTGATATCACACGCTCAATGCCACGGCACTTGTTTGCCTCCTCATCAAGTTTTATACCAAGGAATCCAAGATTATCACATAAGATTTTTCTAAGTGGAGCCTGATTCTCTCCTACACCACCTGTAAGAACTATTACATCAACACCTCCAAGAGCAGCGGTAAATGCACCAATGTACTTAATCCAGCGATACATATACATATCTATGGCAAGTGCGGCACGCTCGTTGCCAGCCTCAGCCGCGGCTTGTGTGTCACGCATATCAGATGAACCGCCCCAAACGCCTTCAACACCGCTCTTCTTGTTAAGCAAAGCGGAAACTCCTGCTGCGTCAAGTTTCTCCTTACCCATAATGTAAGTTACCGCTCCGGCATCAATATCACCGCTACGTGTACCCATCATAAGACCTTCAAGAGGTGTGAATCCCATTGTGGTATCCACTGACTCACCATCCTTAACAGCAGTAATGGAACCGCCGTTACCAACATGGCAGGTTATCATTTTTGTTCCCTTAACAGGTATTCCCAAAAACTCACATGCACGTGCACTTACATAACGATGACTGGTGCCGTGGAATCCGTATCGGCGTATGCCGTATTTTTCATAAAGTGAGTATGGAACTGCATACATAAACGCCTTTTTTGGCATTGTCTGATGGAAAGCGGTGTCAAACACAGCAACCTGAGGCACTTTAGGAAGAATTTTTGCAATGGTCTTAATACCCTCAATATTGGCAGGATTATGAAGCGGTGCCATGTCAGAACATTTCTCAATCTGTGCAAGAACACTATCATCAATAAGCACACTCTTGTTGAATTTCTCTCCGCCATGTACCACACGATGCCCAACAGCGTTAATCTCTGCCATTGATTTGATGGCAGCAAACTCACCTTTGGTAAGAGTTTCAAAAATAAACGCTATTGACTCTGTATGTGTAGGCATATTGTGCATCAACTGATGCTTGTTACCCTCCATATCCTTTAACACAAGGCATGAATCAGGCAAGCCTATTTTCTCCACTCCACCGTTGGCAATAACCTTGCCGCCAGCTGACATATCAAAAAGTTTGTACTTTACTGATGAACTACCGCAATTTAGAACTAAGATTTTCATAATTTTTTAACTATGTTTTTTTATTTATATAATATTGAATATTCTGCTTTTCATAAAATTTACTAATTATTGAGGATAAAAATTATGAAAATTTTTCCTTTTTTATTGGGGCGTATCCCCAAACCCCTACGTGCTCCGCACGGAGGACCGTGTCCTCTTGTCGCTTCGCTCCATAGTATCAACTTGTCCCTTGACCCCTGACCCTTTAACTATTTGCTTGGTTTGAGGTTATTATTATTGTTTTAACTATATCATCAACATTGCATCCGCGTGAGAGGTCATTTACAGGAGATGCCATACCTTGAAGTATAGGGCCTACTGCAATACCGCCACTCAAACGCTGAGACAACTTGTATCCTATATTTCCTGCATCAAGATTAGGGAATACTAGAACATTTGCATCACCCTGAATTGCACTTCCAGGGGCTTTGCTTTTACCCACTGACGGTACAATTGCGGCATCCGCCTGAAACTCTCCGTCAAGGCAAAGGTCAGGAGCCATCTCTTTTGCAAGACGGGTTGCAGTTTGAACCTTGTCTACACACTCATGACTTGCACTACCTTTAGTGGAGAAACTCAGCATTGCCACCTTTGGCTCATATCCGCCCAAAACCTTTGCTGTTGAAGCACTTACAACCGCAATTTCAGCAAGTTGCTCTGCTGTAGGGTCTGGCGTTACTGCACAATCTGCAAACACAAACATTCCATTATATCCATACTCAGGCTTTGGATTTATCATAATGAACGCTCCCGATACCACACTTATACCCTTCTTCATTTTTATTATCTGAAGGGCTGGGCGCAAAACATTACTTGTTGAATTCATTGCCCCGGCAACCTCTCCGTCTGCATCGCCGTTCTTAACCATAAGAGAAGCAAGATACAGAGGGTTATTGAACACCAATTTGCGTGCCTCCTCCTCACTTAAGCCCTTGTTCTTACGCAGTCCATACAGAAGCTGCACATACTCCTCAGCCTTAGGGTCAGATTGAACATCAAAAATGGTAGCCTTATCTATACATTTCAGCCCCATTTCCGCAGCCTTTGCATAGATTTCATCTTTCTTACCCAGCAGAATTATATCTGCCAAACCACGCTCCAAAACCTTAGAAGCCGCCTCAAGTGTGCGAACCTCAAGCGATTCAGGCAATACAATGCGTTTCTTGTTTGCCTTAGCCCGCTCCGCTAATTGTTCAAATAAGTCCATTTTCCTCTTGGATGAAATTCCGTTATTGTGTTTCTTAAATTCTCCATACTTATGTGAGTGTAAATCTCAGTTGTAAGAATGCTCTCATGTCCAAGCATTTGCTGAATTGCCCTAAGATTTGCTCCTCCCTCAAGCAAATGTGTTGCAAATGAGTGCCTCAGCGTATGCGGACTAAGCACTGTCTTAACCCCTGCATCCTTTGCACATTGCTTAATGATAATGAACACCATCTGCCTTGTCATCTTTGCCCCGCGTCTGTTAAGAAACATAAAATCCTGATTGCCAGGCTTTATATCTAATGTCCTGCGCCATGGCAGATAGTTCTTTATATCATTTATTGCAGTTTGAGAAATGGGTATCAGCCTTTGTTTGCTCCCCTTTCCTTCAACCTGCACATACATTTCATCAAAGAACACATTACTTATTTTCAGCCCCACAAGTTCACTCACACGCAATCCGCAACTATATAAAGTTTCAATGATTGCCCTGTTTCTATGCCCCTCCGGCTTGCTAAGGTCAATTACTGACTTCATTGCATCAATCTCCTCAACAGATAGGACACTTGGCAAATGTCGGCTCAACTTTGGCGATTCAAGCAGTTCCGCAGGACTGTCAGCCAATATATCCTCCATTACCAAATACTTATAAAACTGCTTAATGCCTGAAAGGATTCTTGCCTGACTTCTTGCCTCAATGCCCATTGAGCCTATCTCATTAAGAAAGGCATTGAAATCCTCTTGTTTTGCCTTTTTATAATCAACCCCCGATGCACCAAAATACTCCAACAGTTTCTCCACATCTCTAATGTACGCATCAACCGTATTGGGAGAGAAACTCCTTTCAAGCAACAGATACCGCTTAAAGCCTATGGTATCACTGTACTGCGGCTTGATTGATGGCTGGGTTGGCATACATTTCAATAATTTTTGACCTCAAAAACTCACAATCCTTATTTGGTACATCAATCAAATCAATTCTGCTCCTTAGATAAGCGTTAAATGTCTCAGCATCCTTTTCGGTATATTTGTCCTTAAATCTGCAACCACTTTCAAGCATATCGGCGGCAACAAAATTATTTGGATAGAGCATATAACCTTTATGTATCTGTCTGTCAAGTTCAGCCGCAATTAAATGAGCCTGCTCATTGCGTGGTGCATCACCCACAATACTGTTCAAGCCACTTAACGGCTTGCCAATTACAAACGACACCTTTCCTTTATATCCCATCAACCCTGACTTCATATTAATAAGGTCATCTTGCGGAGACTTCTTATATTCAGGGCAATCCCTTTTTAGTTGGAACTCTTTGGCTTTCAGATAGTCACAAGGGTCAAACTCATAATTTATTGAAACAGGCGTAACTTTTAGGGATTCCACCGATTCCGCAATATTACGGTTGCCGCTCATTGAAAACATCTTTATTATTGCAGGTGCCGTACGGTCATCTGAATCCTTTGCCCTGCCTTCTCGCTGGGCAATCCAAATTGATTCCTTCAGGCTCTCTCTTGTAAACCTTATATATTCAGACAGTTGTTTTGAAATAAGGAACTGCTCTTTAATATTCCCGTCTCTTTTTACAACAAAAGACTTACACAACCTTACAGCGGTGCTAATCCAAGGATACACAAAAAGATTGTTCCCTATTGCAATCTGTGTGGTGTTCAGCCCCTTAAATAGCAAATGTTCATTAAGAAAAGCGGAATCAAGAATAATGTCCCTATGGTTTGAAACAAACAGATTACCATTATCAGTATCAACATTTTCTGTTCCAAAAAGAGAGACACTACGGCATGTTTTATGTTCCAATGTGGTAATAAGGTCTAAAATAGCCTCATGCTGAACTCCGTCAATGGAATTTGCCGCCGCAAGTTTCCTTATAAAATATTCAGCATAGTCATTGCCCAAAACGGCTCCAATGATTGACGGCATTTGAGGTTGTCCCAAAATTTCTGAAACAGACTCCTTAACCTCATCGTCATAAAGTCTGCGTATGTCATCAAATTCAGCAGGATATTTCATATAATTTAGTAATTTTTATTTTACGCATTAAGTTTTTGTTGGAGGGCTACTATTTTGGCTGCCTTGCGTGAAAGGGCGGCATTTGAGTAACTGCGGTCAAGTGAGACCTCCTCTCCCACCCAATCAGGCATTTCACATTGTTCATCTTCACTGTTCAACTCTATTTCAGCAATAGCCAACCCCTTATGCACTCCTAAAAACTCATCAACCTCCCAAACCTTTCCGCCAACTGTCACCTTATATCTATATTTTTCAATTATTGGATAGAGTGCCATCTTAAGCATCAGTTCAGCATCTTCTACAGGAATTTCATATTCAAATTCAGGTCTGGCTATGCCAATTGTCTTGCCTTTTATTGTTAGATACGCATGCTTGTCTGTTTCATTTCCCTTTGGGGATATAATCCTAACCCTTGTGGTTGCTCCGTTTTCAGCCAAATATCCCTGACGGAAATACTCTCCACCTTCTTTTGGTGTAGACCACTTGTCGTTTACCAAATATTTTCTCTCAATTTCTATCATAATATTTCGGTTAATCGGTTAACTGGTTAATCGTTTAATCGATTCACCGATTCCACAAACTTTTAACCCATCTAACAGTTTGAAATATATGTTTTCAGCACTGAGTATTTCATCAATGCAAATATACTCATCAGCGGTGTGTGAGCGGGCAGAATCACCTGGACCCAATTTTACAGACGGAAATGGCATCAAAGCCTGGTCTGACATTGTTGATGAGCCAAACAGTTCTCCACCCATTGCCTTAAACTTTTGTACGGCAGGATGCTCAACGCTTATGCCTGACGGTCTCAGTCTGGTTGAACGTGGTGTTACGCTACACTGCACATTTGCTTCAATAATATTCAAGATATCCTGATGTGTATAGCACTCATTAAGCCTTACATCTACTGTAAACGTGCATTTGTCAGGCACCACATTATGTTGCGTGCCGGCATTCACTATTGTAACCTGCATATTTACAGGACCAAGCCACTCTGATTTATTAGGGAACCTATAGGTTTGGAACCATTTCATATCATCCATTGCCTTGTAAATGGCATTCACGCCCTCATTTCGTGCTGCATGTCCGCTCTTTCCTTTGCTCTCACAGTCAAGCACCATAAGCCCCTTCTCTGCCACAGCCATTTTTAGGGATGTCGGCTCTCCAACTATCGCAAAATCTATTTTTGGCAGTTTGTCAAGCACACTCTCTATACCGTTCTTTCCTGATACCTCCTCCTCTGCACTAAGCAGCAGCACCAAATTGTAAGTCTGTTTGGTCTCCTTTAGTTTAAGGAAAGTGAAAATCAGCGATACCACACTTGCGTGGGCATCGTTGGAACCTAATCCATAAATTCTGCCATTCTCTTCAGTAACCTTATACGGGTCTCTGCTCCAAGATGTTGTAGGCTTAACCGTATCTATGTGGGAATTAAGCAGAATGGTGGGTTTTGAAGTGTCATACCCGTCAGAGACACACCAAATATTATTGCCTAATCTCTGCACGGCACACCCCTTCTCCTGAAGCCAAGTCTCAAGAAAATCAGCCTTTGCTTTCTCATCTCTGCTGACAGAAGGAATTGAAATTAATATTTTTAACAAATCAAACATACATCATATCAGTTGACAATTGACAATTGACAGTGCCCCTCCTAACCTCCCCCAAGGGGAGGTACATTTCCCAAGGACTTTTTCACTGTCCACTATCCACTGTCCACTCT
>JAZUKL010000065.1:0-4530 GCA_045643245.1 Candidatus Enterocola sp. | reverse complement strand
ATAACACTTAACTGTGGTGAAGGTGTTTCTCTTGATGAGAGCAAACCTACTGAATTTTGGTTTGGAGTGCCTGAGGGGGCTTTTAAGAACGGATTTTCCGCTATAATTACATCGGAGGATAAAAAATCTGTTTTGTTATCAACATCAAAAGACAACACTATAATTGCAGGTGAAATAAAGGAAATGCCAGTGCTAATCGTATTTGATAAAGAAGATGAGACTCACGATGCGTTTGACGCTTGTGGAAATGGTTATGAATTGGTTAAGATAGGTACACAGGTTTGGTTTAAGGAGAATGTGCGTTGCAACAAGTATGACACTGAGAGTGAGGCATTTGCAGCTAATTTTAAGGAGGTGAATACGGTTGTTGGTATCGCTGATAATAATCCTTATTATACAGAATCCACTAAGGCTGAATATGGTTATCTGTTTAACTGGGCAGCCGCTATGGGTTATAAGGCTAATTCTCCTGAAATAGATGGAACGGGCACCACTTATGATAATCCAAGACAAGGTATCTGCCCTAACGGATTCCATTTGCCTCACGGCAATGATTGGGCAATACTAAAGAGTTACATACAAGGCAACACTGATTGGAGTCCAAGTGGGCAAGAGTATGTAGGCAGGCATTTGAAGACCGCTGACGGTTGGAACACAGAAACCGAAGGCTATAAAGCAGGTGATAACCAATCAGGGTTCACTGCCCTACCTGCCGGATTTGCTGACGGCAATGATTTTTATGAGATAGGCACTAATGCTTATTTCTGGTTCTCAAATGCTTCCAACTCTGTTCAAGCATCTGAAATGCTTGATGGAGCGGAATTTCCTGCCAATGCTTCTGTAGCATTTGTGATGAAATTGTCAAATACTAAAGATATTGCAGACAGCGGTTTTGACAACAAGGTCTTTGCCCGCTCAGTAAGGTGCTTAAAAGATTAGAAGGTAAGTTGACAATAGTTATACTAAAACTTTCAGCCCCCTGTTAACGTTTATGGTAAATGTGTTTGAAGACTGCATTACATAGTCTCCGTCAATGTGGAACGGTGCATCGGGAGGTAATGTAATTTCAAGGCTTTGGCATTTGAATGTCTCTATAGGCTTCATTTTATGCAACCGATGTGTAAACATGCCAAATGTAAGGCGTAAGGCTGAAAATAGGTTTACAGGTGGCACTATGGTTACATCAAGCAGTGAATCCTGTACGCTTGCAAGTGGTGCAATGTAAGCCCCAAATCCAAACTGCTTTATATTGGCGGCATTTAGCAGAAATACTGAACGTTGTAATGTTTTGCCATCAACGGTAATGGTTACATCTATAGGCTTGAATGTAAAGAATGTCTTTACGCTTAATTTAAGGTACTGCCAAAAGCCACGTTTCTTATTTGTAACAAAAAGGCGTGCAATCTCTGCGTCAAATCCTGTGCCGCAGGTGCAGAAGAAAGGTGTGTCAAATGCTGTTCCGTAATCAACTTCGGTAATTTTTCCGTTACGCAGTGTCTCTATTGCCTTGTCAGCGGACTTTACGCTAAGTCCAAGTTCACGTGCAAGTCCGTTACCTGAACCCATTGGGAATATGCAAAGCACGGTTTTGCTGCCCACCAATACACTTCCTATTTCATTAACGGTGCCGTCTCCGCCTACCGCCACAACTATATCTACGCCCTGTTTTACGGCATCGGAGGCTATTTTATGACCATGCCCCCTATACTCAGTCTTGACAACCGTAATGTCGTAGATACCTGCAAGTTCATTTACAGCCTTTTCCACCCAAACTTTTCTGTTTGATGTGCCCGATACTGGATTTACTATAAACCAAACTTTTTTCATCTGCTCTAATCAATTTCAGAACTTTACAGGTGCAATTTTATACATCAGACCTTGAACTTGAGAGGCACGCTTACGCATATACGGACCGGGATTGGACACACTGTATTTGCGTGGGCTTGGCAGAGCGGCGGCAATAAGGGCAGCCTCATACGCACTCATTTTCTTGCTTGAATGGTTAAAATAGACCTTTGAAGCGGCCTCTACCCCATATATGTTTGTGCCTGTTTCAATTACATTAAGATAGACCTCCATTATTCTCTCCTTACCCCAAATCAGTTCAATCAAAAAGGTGAAATATGCCTCCACCGCTTTTCTGAAATATGTTCTGGTGCCAAAAGTAAACACATTCTTTGCCGTCTGCTGCGATATGGTGCTTCCTCCCCAAACCTTTTTCCCTTTCTTACTACGTTCATACGCCTTTTTCATTGACTCTACATCAAATCCGTTATGAGTCATAAAAAGATTATCCTCCGATGCCACCACTGCCAACACCATCTTGTGGTCAATATTCTCTAACGGTTCCCACTGTTTGCGGAACTTGTAGTCTCTGCCGTCACCTGCATACTCAATGCTACGCCTCAGCATGACAGGTGTATAGCAAATTGGCACATATTTAAGTATTGCAACCCACAGAACTGTTGCAAGAAACAGATACAGCAATATTTTAAGAAACTTTTTCATCTGCTTGTTATTGGCGTGTAAGCACCACCGTCAAAGCCAATTTTGTTACTTCTCTTTAACAAACTCATCAATTATAGGTAATGCAGCATCGGGGTCTGTAACGTCTGTAAGGCGTTTTTCAAGAGGGCAGATGTCATTGCCTGCCTTGTTTATGATTTTATCTATAAGTTCAGTGTATGATACCTCTACGCCTGCATCAGTAAGCATTTTAAGGGCAGGCTCAGTAATTTTATTAGTGGTTACAAACCTTGCGCCACCTTTAACCATTAGGGCGGCGGCACCCTTGCCTATGATTTTATCTGCCACAGCGGCACCTTGCAGTACATCGGTGTTCTGTAATTCATAAAGGTCAATAATGCCATGTCTTGAGTAGGTGGTTTCAACTCCGTGATTACGGACAATCAATGACAGTGTATCAGCATTTAGTTTGTTTAGCATATCATCGCCGTCAATGCTTACAAGTTGGTATGCCCTGTTTCCCATACCTATCTCCGCCGCACGCTCTATGGTACGCAGACCGTTACGTGAATTTATACGCTCAATCAGGGCAGTGGCGTCATCGCCTTTCTTAGATGCGTAGTGGAACACAAGGTCAACGCAAGCCTGGTCAAGAGCCACAGGGTCAAGTGATGCAAGTATGCCTACATTGCCTACTACAGGAGCCTCTGGGTGTGCCACGCAGTCACAATCAACACTCATATTGTTCATTATGTTTATATACACAATGCCTTTCTTACCCTTAAAATACTCAGCCACGCCGTCAGCGGCGGCAGCCATTGACTCCAAAAATCCGTTTTGGTCCTCAATGTGAAGCCAGCAGGAGTCAGGGTCAGCAGTGTAGCCAGCAGAGTGAATGTAAGCCTTTCCGTTCCTTGATGCCACACCAATGCTAAGGTTTTTCAATGCACCGCCAAAGCCACCCATCGGGTGACCCTTGAAGTGGGAAAGGTCAAGTATAAAGTCATAATTTTGAAGGTGAGAGCCCACAATGTCATATTTAATGTGTAGAGTATCTCTTACAGGAATCTGCATATCAGCCTCCTCATCCATAAGGTCATTAGGGGCTATGGCACTCCAACCATGCTCTACAAACACCTGCTTGTGGTCTTCATTGTAAAACCTCTTGCCTCTGTATGCAGTATTGCATTCAACAATAGTTCCCTGAAGTTTATCAACCAAAGGTTTAACCAACTGTGGGTCAAGATGATGCGGATTACCAACCTCGCCTGTTGATACCTTTACAGCCACTCTGCCTTGCGGCTCCACGCCCAAAGCATTAAAAATGCGGATAAGGTTCTCACTTGTAATTGATTGCGATATATACACAACCGATACACTGTCAGCCGTTGCCTCTTCGTTTGTGTTTTGAGAGGCGTTCTTATTACAGGATATTGCGGTAACCATTATGGCTACTGAAGCAAAAATAAAAGTAAGTTTTTTCATAAAAATCAATGTTTTGCACATTACGGCAAAGTTACTAATAAAATTAGATACTTTAACTGTATATACAAAAAAAATTGTACCTTTACATTCTAATAAAATCATAGTAGTGTAACTGTGGCAAACTTTTTAGTATCGGGGTTAGTGAATTTGGAGACTAATGTCAAGACAGACGGTTTCCCCATAGATTATATGCCCATTACATACCCGTTGTTTGGTGTAAAGACAGCCGTTTCAGGCGTGGGCTATAATATTTCAAAAGCACTTATGACACTTGGCAATGGTGTTGATTTCCATACACTTCTCTACCCCGATGAGCCAGGCAAGTGCATTAAGGAGACTCTATGCAACCTTAAAATTTCAACCCACATAGAGCAAGGCAAACTTAAAGCCACACCCACATCAGCAAACCTTTATGACCATACAGGGCGTCGCCGCATTTTCTGTGACCTTAAAAACATTCAGGCTTGCAGACTTACCGCTCTACCCACAGAAAATGATTGGGGAAGGTTCAGTGCGGCGGTAATTTGCAATATTAACTTTGCAAAACCGCTGTTAAAGGAGGCTAAGAAGCATAATGTG
>JAZUKL010000064.1:0-3734 GCA_045643245.1 Candidatus Enterocola sp. | reverse complement strand
GCCGTAAGGCTGTGCAAGTTCGAGCCTTGTTTCGGGCACCACAAAAATCCTCATGCATAGGTGGTGAAATTGGTATACACGCTACTTTGAGGGGGTAGTGTCCGCAAGGACGTGTGAGTTCGAGTCTCATCCTATGCACTTCAATTGGGTTTCAAATTTGAAACCCAATTTTGTGCAAATTCCTTATTTACTGGGGCGTATCCCCAGACCCCTACGCTACGCGAGGGCTTCTTTGAAGCCATTTGTTGTGTATAGTATGAAAACCTTGACCCTTGTTCCTTGACCCTATTATGAAGTTTTGTAGTTTTTCCAGCGGAAGTGACGGCAATTGTTATTATATTGGTACTGACACTTGCGGAATTCTTGTTGATGCAGGCATCAGCGTTAAGACTATAAAAAAGAATCTGGAAAAAATAGGTACTTCCATACAAAAAATCTACGCCGTTTTTCTGACGCATGACCACTATGACCATATAGCATCGGTGGGTACACTTGGAGAGGTGTATCATATACCCGTATATTCCACCATTGAAATACTGAACGGTGTGAACAGGTGTTATAAGGTTACTGAAAAACTTTACGGATGCCGACATTATCAAAGTAAGGGTGAGACTGTTGAAATTGGGGATATTCAGATAACTTCATTTCAGGTCTATCATGACTCTTCAGACTGTGTGGGCTACTACATTGAACAGAAAGGTGTGCCTGAAAACAATATTACAATTGCTACTGATTTGGGTTACATTAATAATGAGGCTATTCCTTTTATCATTAAGGCAAACAATATTGTAATAGAATCAAACTACGATGAAGAGATGTTGCTCAGCGGACCGTATCCTTTATTCTTGAAACAGAGGATTTTAAGTAAGAGCGGTCATTTGGCAAATCATATTACAGCCACATTTCTTGCTGAAAATAATCAGAATAATTGGAAACGCATATTCTTCTGTCATCTTAGCAATAAGAACAATACACCAGAAAGGGTGGAGAGTATTGTTAGGTCAAAATATGAAGATTGTATGATTGATGAAAAATCCCGTCCTCAGTTCATCATTCTTCCAAGAACAAAGCCGATAGAAGTTGTAAATTTATAAAAATTGCATATTTATGCAATAAAATGTAATATTTTGAATAAATATTTATAAAATATTCAAAATTATACACTCATTGTAACTACTTTTTTATTAATTTTGCAGGCTGTAAAAGTAGAGAAGTTTATGGATACAAAAGTAAAGAGTTTAAGTCAGGTTGCCGTAAGGTTTTCAGGCGATTCCGGCGATGGTATGCAACTTGCGGGAAATATATTTTCCACAATTTCCGCAACTGTAGGTAACGATATTTGTACATTCCCTGATTATCCTGCCGATATACGCGCTCCGCAGGGTTCACTTACAGGCGTTTCAGGATTTCAGGTTCATATAGGTGCTGATAGGGTGTTGACACCTGGAGACAAGTGTGATGTGTTAGTGGCAATGAATCCTGCCGCCCTTAAAACACAATATAAGTACTGCACACCTCAAACTGTAATAATTATAGATTCAGACAGTTTCTCAGAGAATGACCTGAAAAAGGCAATGTTCACCACTATGAATCCTTTTGAGGAGATGAACATTAAGAATGAGGTTATCTCTGCTCCTATTTCAAGTATGTGCAAAGAGTCACTGAAAGATTCAGGACTTGACTTTAAGGCAGCCATGAGATGCAAGAACATGTTTGCACTTGGTCTTGTATGTTGGTTGTTTGACCGCAAACTTGCTCTTGCAGAAGATATGCTTAAAGAGAAATTTGCCAAAAAACCTGAAATAGCCGCCGCAAACATTAAGGTTCTTAATGACGGATATAATTACGGACATAATACCCACTCCAGCGTTACTACAACTTATAGGGTTGAGAGTACAGGCAAAAAGGAGAAGGGTTTGTATATGGATATTAATGGTAATAAGGCTACATCATACGGTCTTATTGCAGCCGCCGAAAAAGCTGGCTTAAAACTTTATCTTGGTTCTTATCCTATCACTCCTGCAACAGATGTTCTTCATGAACTTGCAAAACACAAGTCTCTTGGAGTTGTTACGGTTCAGGCTGAGGATGAGATAGCGGGTTGTGCTTCTGCAGTTGGTGCCGCATTTGCAGGTGCCCTTGCAGTTACATCAACATCAGGTCCTGGTGTTTGCCTTAAGAGTGAGGCTATGAACCTTGCCGTTATAACGGAACTTCCGCTTGTAATACTTGATGTTCAGCGTGGCGGTCCTTCTACAGGACTTCCTACAAAGACAGAACAAGGAGATTTGCTACAGGCTCTATATGGTAGAAGTGGCGAAAGCCCTATGCCTGTTGTTGCAGCCAAGTCTCCAACACACTGCTTTGATGCGGCATTTGATGCTTGTAAGATAGCAGTTGAACACATGACTCCTGTGGTTCTGCTCACAGATGCCTTTATTGCCAACGGCTCAGCAGCATGGAAATTACCAGATTTGGATAAGTATCCTGCAATAGTTCCGCCATACGTTAAGCCTGAGATGGCTGGCAAATGGACACCGTTCCAGCGTAATCCAAAGACAGGCGTAAGATATTGGGCATTGCCTGGTACAGAGGGTTTTATGCACCGCATAGGAGGTTTGGAAAAGAGCAATGAGACAGGTGCCATTTCAACTGAACCTGAGAACCATAATCTTATGACAAAACTGAGAGCGGAAAAAGTTGCTAAAATTGTTGACTACATACCACTGCAAGAGGTTGAGGGAGACAAAGATGCCGACCTTTTGGTTGTAGGTTTTGGCGGTACTTACGGACACCTTAGCGATGCTGTAAGCATTATGCGTTCTAACGGAAAGAAAGTGGCTCATGTACACTTTGAATTTATAAACCCACTTCCAAAAAATACAGAAGAGATACTTAGAAAGTATAAGAAGGTGGTTGTTGCTGAGCAGAATCTTGGTCAGTTTGCATCTTATTTGCGTTCTAAGTTTGATGGATTGAAACTATATCAGTTTAATGAAGTTAAAGGGCAGCCGTTCAATACAAGCAGTTTGGTTGATGCCTTTACAAAAATAATGGAGGATTAAGAGATGGCAGAAACAGTATATACAGCGCAAGATTATAAGTCAGGACAACCACGTTGGTGTCCGGGATGTGGTGACCACGCTTTCCTTGCCTCACTTCACAAGGCAATGGCTGAACTTGGAGTTGCTCCACATAACATTGCAGTAATTTCAGGTATCGGATGTTCAAGCCGTTTGCCATACTATATGAATACATATGGTATGCACACAATTCACGGACGTGCAGCCGCCATTTCTACAGGTGCAAAGGTTGTGAATCCAAACCTTACAATATGGCAGATTTCAGGTGACGGTGATGGGCTTGCAATAGGTGGTAACCACTTTATTCATGCAGTTCGCCGTAACATAGATTTGAATATGATTCTTTTCAATAACCGTAATTACGGACTTACAAAAGGTCAGTATTCACCTACAAGTGCAAGAGGTTTTGTAAGCAAGTCATCTCCATACGGTACAGTAGAGGACCCGTTCCGTCCTGCCGAACTTTGCTTTGGCGCCCGCGGACGTTTCTTCGCCCGTTGTGCCGCGGTTGATGCCGCAGGTTCAGTCCCTGTACTTGTAGCGGCGGCAAAGCATAAAGGCGCTAGCGTGGTTGAGGTTCTGCAGAACTGTGTTATATTTAATAACGGTACCCACGATGCAATTGCTACATCAGAGGGCAGAAAGAAGAAC
>JAZUKL010000063.1:0-27900 GCA_045643245.1 Candidatus Enterocola sp. | reverse complement strand
AATAAAACAAATGGATTTGTCTGAACTGGTTGGTGCTGTCACCCTTTCTGAAGAAGATATAAATAATGATGAACGATTAAGTTATTTAATTAAGAAATCTTAATGGGTCGCCAACGGCTACCCATTTAATATAAGATTTCTGGCTTAAATTGCAAATGCAATGTGTTTGCAATTCGTATTTACCTCTACAAGGTGGTAATATACCACCAAATATAGGTTACCTTTTATATATCCCAAACACTGCGGAACCACTGCCTGACATTGAGGCGTAGAGGGCTCCCCTATTGTAAAAGTCTTGTTTCAGTGCCTCTATTTCAGGGAATTGCGGAAAGACTGAGGCTTCAAAATCATTTTTTACTACTCTATTCCACTGCTCTATTGGCAATTTTAGTAGTTCCAATAGGTTGAATGAGGATGGTTTTGGCGTAACACCTTTGTATGCCATAGCGGTGCTTACGCTTACATTTGGTTTTATGATTTCTATTTTATAAGCTGACAAATCAAGGTCTATGGGGGTAAACTCATTGCCAATGCCCGTAGCAAATACAGGCTTGTTTTTAATGAAAAACGGACAATCTGCACCTAACTTAACGGCATAATGCTCTAATTCTAAATCAGATAAGCCTAAAGAGAACATTTGATTCAGTGCCTTAAGAGTATTTGCGGCATCTGAACTGCCACCGCCAAGCCCTGCCCCAAACGGAATACGCTTATCAAGTGTGATACTTACCGCAGGTATATTAAAATCATGCTTTAGCAGATTGTAAGCCTTTATAATAAGGTTGTCTTGCGGATTGGAATCAACGGCGATACCTACATTAATAAGGTGTGTCTCAGCATCGGGGCTAAGAGAGATATCTATGATATCACACATATTAACAGGATAGAACACCGTTTCCAGATTATGGTATCCGTCTGCCCTTTTACTTACAACATTAAGACCAATGTTTATTTTTGCATTTGCCGTTACCTTCATAATGACAAAGGTAATAAAAAATTGTTCATTTCTTGTTAATATCTGTATCAAAAAAAAGAATGGTAAAGAAAATATATTCACTACTTTTGCAATTCAATTGATTATTATGGAGGCAGAACAGGAAAAGAAAGCACCACAAAGGAAGAAGAAGCCGGTATCAGCGGTAGATGCGGCAAAAGTACCACCACAAGCACTTGATTGTGAGGAGGCTGTAATTGGAGGACTACTTATAGAACCTTCAGCATTTTATGAAGTGGCTGCAATACTTAAAAAGGAGTATTTCTACGATGAACGTAATCAGGCAATATTCCAGGCAATGTTTGAATTGTCAAATGAGCACCAGCCTATTGACTACTTTACAGTTGGAGACCAATTGCAAAAAGACGGCAATTTGGAGATGATAGGTGGCAAACTTGCCCTTGCCGACCTGTCTGACAAGGTATCTTCAGCGGTAAACATTATTTCATACTCTGAAATAGTGGCTCAAAAATACCTTGCACGTGAACTTATAAGAGTTTCTACAGGCATACAGAATATGGCGTATGACCCACAGACAGATGTCAAGGAACTAATTTCAGAAACGGAGCAGGAGGTGTTTGCCGTTACACAGACCAATGTTCGTCAAGAGGCAAAACAAGTGAGCGAAGTTATAAAAGAGGTGTTTGACAAAATTCAAGATGCAGGAAATAATAAAGGCAACTACACTGGCGTTCCAAGCGGTTTTACAGCATTGGATGACGTCATTTACGGTTGGCAGCCAGGCACACTGAATGTAATTGCAGCCAGACCTGCTATGGGTAAAACGGCATTTGCTCTATCAATGGCAAGAAATATGGCAGTGGATTACGGAAAAAGAGTTTGCGTATTCTCTCTTGAAATGTCAACAATAGAGCTTACTACCCGTCTGTTGGTTAATGTAAGCGACATTGAAGGTGAAAAAATCAAGAAAGGTCAGTTAATGCCATACGAATGGGAGATTTTAAGTAAGAAATCACAACTTCTGTCCAATGCCAAACTTTTTATTGATGACACGCCTGGTCTTACTATTTTTGAATTATGCAGCAAGGCAAGAAAACTGAAAAGGACAGAGAATATTGACTGCATAATCATTGATTATCTGCAACTTGTAAATGCCACCATTAAAAACGGAACTCGAGAACAGGAGGTAAGTTACGTATCTCGTTCACTCAAGGCACTGGCTAAGGAGTTAAAGATTCCTGTAATAGCGTTGGCACAGCTGAACCGTGGTGTTGAGGCAAGAGCAAATGAGGATAAACGCCCTCAACTTTCAGACTTGCGTGAATCAGGTGCCATAGAACAGGACGCCGATACTGTAATAATGCTGCATCGTCCGGAATATTATCACTTGACACAAGATTCAAAGGGCAATGATTTGCGTGGTTTAGCGTTAATAATAATAGCAAAACACAGAAGTGGAAGTATTGGTGAATTTTGGTTGCGTTTTCAAAAGAATTTCATTAAATTTACAAACTTAAAAGATGGGGAGATGTCAGAAGACCATCGTAGTATGTTATCTTCTGAAAATCAAGACGATACCCAAATTAACACAAGAGAGATACAGAGCGACGACGCTCCTCCTTTCTAAAAAAATTGATGAAAAATGCAGAAATTGTTGTTACTTGCCGATGAGGCAATTGCACTTGGAGCCATTGATGGCGGACTTTCAGGGGTGTATGCTTATCCTGGAACTCCAAGTACAGAAATTACTGAATTCATTCAAATGAACCGCGATGCACAAGCCCGTGGGATTCATTCACGCTGGTGCACAAATGAGAAAACCGCTATGGAAGCGGCTGTCGGCATGTCATTTGCAGGGAAACGTTCGTTAGTTTGTATGAAACACGTTGGATTGAACGTTGCGGCAGACCCGTTCATGAATTCTGCCATAACAGGCGTTAACGGAGGTGTATTGGTTTTATCTGCCGATGACCCGTCAATGCACTCCTCTCAGAATGAACAGGATTCAAGATATTATGCAAAATTTGCCTTGATTCCGTCTTTGGAGCCATCAAATCAACAAGAGGCATACGATATGGCATACTATGGTTTTGAACTGTCAGAGAAACTTGGCAGACCTATTCTTCTAAAAATCACAACCAGACTTGCCCACTCCCGTTCAGGAGTTGTGCGTAAGGAGATGAAGTCACAAAACAAGACAAGTTTCCCTAATAATCCAAAGCAGTTTATTCTACTCCCTGCGATTGCCAAGAAAAACTATGCAGATTTGCTGGCTTCGCAAAGTAAATACGTAGATAATTCAGAAAACTCACCATTCAATACATATTATGACGGTGACAATAAAAAAAGAGGTATTATAGCGTGTGGTGTTACCTATAACTACCTAATGGAGAACAAGGAACTGATTAATGGTTCCCCGATTCTAAAGATAGGTCAATACCCTCTTCCACGCAAACAAGTGGAGAAAATAATGAATGAATGTGAATCCATTCTTGTTATTGAAGAAGGTTATCCGCTTGTTGAGGAGATGTTGAAAGGATTTTTGGGCAAGTCTCTGAAGATTAACGGAAAGTTAGACGGCACACTTCCTCGTCAAGGAGAACTTAATCCTGACAGTGTTGCATCCGCTTTATCAGGCAAAAAGGCGGAACCCGTGGTAATTCCTGAAATTGTAAGAATGCGTCCACCTGCACTTTGTCAAGGTTGCGGACACAGAGATATGTATGAAGCCTTAAATGCCGTACTTAAGCAATATCCTGAAGCCAAGGTGTTTGGAGACATAGGATGCTATACTCTTGGGGCTTTGCCTCCATACGGGGCCATTAGTTCATGTCTGGATATGGGTGCTTCCATTACTATGGCAAAAGGAGCGTCCGATGCAGGTGTATTTCCTGCCGTTGCAGTTATAGGTGACAGCACTTTCACACATTCAGGCATTACCGGTCTGCTTGATGCTGTCAATGAAAATTCAAATATTACGGTAGTCATTTCTGATAACCTTACAACCGCTATGACAGGCGGTCAGGATTCTGCCGGCACAGGCAAGCTTGAGGCTATTTGTGAGGGCATCGGGGTAAAGAAAGAACATATTAGAGTTCTTGTACCGCTTAAAAAGAATTTTGAAGAGATGACAAGTGTCATTAAGGAAGAGATTGAATATCAAGGCGTTTCAGTAATTATTCCACGCCGTGAGTGTTTACAGACCTTAAAACGCAAGAAAAAACAATGAAAACAGATATAATACTTTCAGGCGTAGGCGGGCAAGGAATCTTGTCTATTGCTACAATAATAGGAGAAGCGGCATTAAAGAACAATCTTTATATGAAGCAGTCTGAGGTTCATGGAATGAGCCAGCGTGGTGGTGATGTTCAGAGCAATCTGCGTATCTCCGATGCTCCAATTTCATCAGACCTTATTCCTCTTAAAAAATGTGACTTGATTCTCTCTCTTGAACCTATGGAGGCATTGCGTTATCTTCCATATCTTAGTGAGAACGGTTGGATTGTTACAAGCAGTGCACCTTTCAAGAATATTCCAAATTACCCTGAAGACAGCGATGTAATTAATGAGGTGAAAAAAGTAAAGAACAGCGTTCTTATTGATGTAGAGGCAATTGCAAAAGAGGTGGGCAACACCCGATGCTCAAACATTGTGCTTTTGGGTGCGGCACTTCCCTATCTTGGCATTCCTGCTGAATATATTGAGGATGCTATTAAAACCATTTTCGCCCGCAAAGGAGAAGAGGTTGTAAATATGAATCTTGCTGCACTTAATGCAGGACGCGGCGAATCGATTAACCGATTCCACGATTAACCGATTAAACAATTAAATAATTTAATATTATGCTTTCAAAAATTTTAGCCATTTCAGGCAAAAGCGGACTTTTTAAGATGATTTCAGGCAATAAGAACATGATTATTGTGGAATCTCTTACTGACGGAAAAAGATTTCCGGCATTTTCTAATGACAGAGTAATATCTCTTAAAGACATTACAATGTTCACAGAAGATGATGACATTCCTCTATACAAGGTATTTGAGGCGGTAAAAAAGGTTTCTGAAGGAAAACCTGTAACACTTGATGTCAAGAAAGCGTCAGGAAAAGAGCTTCAGGAGTGGTTTACCAAGGCAGTGCCATCATTTGACAAAGAGAGGGTTCATAACAGCGATATTGCAAAAGTTATCACCTGGTACAACATTTTAACAAACAGCGGTATTACCGAATACGCTCCTGAAGAAGAGAAGGATGCGGATAAAAAGTAAAAAAAGGTGTCAAAAAACTTGCAAAGTTAAATATTAGGTATTATCTTTGCATCGCTTTTGAGAAAAGCCTCTGCTTCCTTAGCTCAGTCGGTTAGAGCATCTGACTGTTAATCAGAGGGTCCTTGGTTCAAGTCCAAGAGGGAGCGCAGAAACGGAAACCGCAAACAACGGCTTCCGTTTTTTGTTGTATATCAATCAATTAATATCTTTTTTATGAAAAAAAACTTTATTTCAGCAGCATTGCTTTTAGTGGCAACTCTTTCATTTGCCAACCCTTTAGAAGATGTATCTAAGAATCTTGATATATTTAATTCTCTTTTTAAGGAACTGTATATCAATTATGTAGATACAATACCTGTTGATAAGATAGTAAATGCCGGCATTGACGGAATGCTAAATAAACTTGACCCCTACACCACTTACATACCTGAAGATAAGGAAAAAGATTTCAAACTTATGACAACAGGTGAATATGGTGGTATCGGTGCATTGATAGGAATGCACGGAGACAGCATTGTAATAAACCAACTCTATAGCGGACACCCTGCTGAAAAGAGCGGTTTGAAAGTTGGAGATATTCTGCTTGATGTTGACGGAAAAACAATGATTAAAAAGAAACCTGTTGATGCAAGCACTGCCCTTAAAGGTATGCCAGGCACAAAAACAGTTGCCAAAATCAAACGATACGGAGAACAGAAGCCAATTAAGATTGAGATAACCAGAGCAAAAATTTCTCTTAACCCAATAAGATACAGCGGAGTTGTTGGTGACAGCATAGGACTTATAGTTCTTACGTCATTTTATGACAAATGCTCTGATGAAATGCAAAAAGCGTTCCTTGACCTAAAGAAACAAGGTATAAAATCACTTATTATTGACCTTAGAGATAACCCTGGCGGTCTGCTTAATGAGGCTTCAAGCATCTGTAACTTCTTTTTGCCTAAAGGAGAAACAGTGGTGACCACCAAGACCAAAGGTGGAAAAGTTGGGAATGTATACAAGACTGCAAATCAGCCGCTTGATACTAAAATACCTATTGTAGTGCTTGTAAATGCACATAGTGCAAGTGCAAGTGAAATTGTAAGCGGAGCGTTACAAGATGATGACAGGGCTGTAATTATGGGACAACGTACATACGGAAAAGGATTGGTTCAATCTACCGTTTCTCTTCCGTACGGCGGAAAACTTAAAGTGACAACCGCAAAATACTACACTCCAAGTGGCAGATGTATTCAAAAAATAAACTACACCACTAAAGACGGGGAGAAAAATGCAGAGATTCCTGACTCTCTTACAACTGAATTCAAAACAAAAAACGGCAGAATTGTGAGAGACGGACGTGGAATCATGCCTGATGTCAAACTTGATACCGATACAGGTAAGGTAATAACCTACAACTTAGTGATTGACAACAAGGTATTTGATTGGGCTACAAAATATTATTACGCACACAGCAGCATTGCCCCTGCAACAGAATTTGAAGTTACTGAAGAAGATTATCAGGATTTCAAGAAATTTGTAATTGACAGCAAATTCAAATATAAGGTTTCAACCAAAGACTTTATGAAGGATTTTATTGACGCCGCTAAATATGAGGGCGTTTATGAGCCTAATAAAGCATTGTTTGACACACTTGAAATAGCACTTGAGCATAACATTCCTGTTGAGATGGATTCTGCCAAGCAGGAGATTTGTGAAGCCCTTGCTTCAGAAATAATATCCCGATACTATAATGAAGGCGGCATGGCAGCCTACAGTGTAAAGCATGACAAAGAGATTAAACAGGCAATTGACCTGCTGAAAGATGAAGAGAAGTACAGAAGTATATTAAATGAGAAATGAGAAATGTTTCTCCCTACTACAAATAAAGAAGTAACCGCATTAGGCTGGGATTATCTTGATGTGATAATCTTTACGGGAGACGCATATATTGACCACCCTGCTTTTGGTGCAGCCGTAATTGCAAGAGTTCTTGAGGCAGAAGGTTTGCACGTGGCAGTGGTTCCCCAACCAAATTGGCGTGATGATTTGCGTGATTTCCGCAAATTAGGTACACCACGTATGTTTTTTGCTGTTACCGCAGGTGCTATGGATTCAATGGTTAATCATTATACTGCGGCAAAAAGGTTGAGAAGTGATGACGCATACTCCATTGACGGTAAAGCAGGATTCCGTCCTGACCGTGCCACAGATGTATATTGCCACATTCTAAAAGAACTCTACCCTTCAACACCAATTGTTATTGGAGGAATAGAGGCCTCTCAACGCCGATTCACTCATTATGACTATTGGGATGATAAACTGCGTGAAAGTATTTTGGCAACATCCAAAGCCGATTTACTTATTTGCGGAATGGGGGAAAAACCTTTACAGGAATTAGTACGCAGGCTAAAAAAAGGCGATGATTTCTCTTCAATAAAAGATATACCTCAAACTGCTTATCTTGATGATATAAAGCAAGTTGATATAGAACTTAATTCTCATGAAAAATGTTTGGAGAGCAAGCGTGCAGAAGCAAAGAATTTTGTCATATTTGAAACAGAATCAAACAAGTATGCTCCAACTGCCGTTTTAGGTCAACGCATAGGAGATAAAATGGTTATCTGCAATCCTGCCTACCCTCCGTTAACCACTGAGGAACTTGACTTTATATATGATTTGCCTTATACAAGACAACCTCATCCAAGATACAAAGGCAAGCGGATTCCTGCATTTGATATGATAAAGTACTCCATTACAATGCACAGAGGCTGTTTTGGAGGCTGTTCTTTCTGTACAATATCCGCCCATCAAGGCAAATTCATTGTATCAAGGTCAGAGAAATCAATTCTGAAAGAGGTTAATCAGATAGTTGCCGACAAGGATTTCAAAGGCTATATCAGCGATTTGGGAGGACCTTCCGCCAATATGTACGGCTTGAACGGAAAAAATATTGAGGCTTGTAAAAAGTGCCAAAAGCCGTCATGTCTGCACCCCACTATCTGCAAAAATATGAATACAGACCATTCAAGGCTGATATCGTTGTATAAAAAAGTAAGAGAGACTGACGGACTTAAGAAGGCAGTTATTGGCAGCGGAATAAGATACGACTTGGCATCTAAGGAGTATATTGAGGAGGTTATGAGATTTCATGTGTCAGGCAGGCTGAAAGTGGCACCTGAGCATACCTCAAATGCTGTTCTAAACCTAATGAGAAAACCTGATTTTGAAAACTTTATAAAGTTTGACACACTATTTAATGAAATCAACAGGAAGTTTGAACTTAGAGAACAGCTGATTCCATATTTCATATCGTCTCATCCAGGGTGTACTAACGCTGATATGGCTGAAATGGCTGCCATCACTAAGAATATGAACTTTCATTTGGAGCAAGTGCAGGATTTTACGCCAACTCCTATGACACTTTCCACTGAAATGTACTATACCGGGCTTAATCCTTACACAATGGAACCGGTCAAATGTGTACACACTGTTGAACAAAAGCGTGGACAACGTTCATTTTTCTTTTGGTATAAGCCTGAGGAGAAACGAAATATAATAAACAAACTTAAAGAAATAGGAAGAACTGACTTAATAAATAAAATTTATAATTAATGCTAAATTTAGTAAGTTATGACTTTCACAAATTGCTCGCTGTTAACCCCTTCAAAACCACGTACAATTATGAATAAAAAAGTATTGAAATCCGTATTATTATTTATTGCAACATTTATTGTATCGGTTGTGATGGCAGATGAAACAGAAGCAAGACTTGACTCCATGCTGAATGTTACAAATGATGCCTTTAGAATTGATGTTAGCAATATAAACAATGTTGGCTCTGTTATCAGCGATGACGGAAAACTAAGAATAATATCTTGGAACAACCGTCTTGAAAACGGCAGTTTTGAGTATTATTCATACTTCATATTCAAGAAAAACGGCAAGTCAAAAGCAACTGTAAGAAAGTTTGTCAGCAAAAATGCCTTAAAGCCTAAAAATAGTGGTAAATACTTTGCGAATAATTGGTATGGGTGTTTGTATTATAAAGCATTCGCAACCAAATCAGGCTATATTCTACTAGGGTATCAGACATATCAGGACATAAGCAGAGTCAAACTTATTGAGCCTCTTGAAATTAAGGGGAATGACTTTATTTTAGGCAATGACATCTTCAGTGCAAACGGCAAAAAGCAAAGCCGTGCTGTATTTGAATATAGTGCAAATGCCGTTATGTCAATTGAATATGACAAGTCTGGGAAAAGGTTTGTTTTTGACCATCTGAGCCCTGAAAATCCAAATCTGAAAGGAGTTTTCTCCTACTACGGACCTGATTTTACATACGATTCCTTTACATTAAAAAAAAAACTTTGGGTGCTGACGGAGGATATAGATATAAAGAACAAATAAAAGATAATATGGACACATCATTTCAATATAGTATAGACCGATTTGCCGATTTAGAGATACTCCGATACAAAGTTCCGGGATTTGATAAACTTACACTTAATCAAAAACTATACATATACTATCTGACAGAGGCGGCGGCGTGTGGAAGAGACATTCTGTTTGACCAAAACTATAAGCACAATCTGCAAATAAGAAAGTTGCTTGAAAACATATACACAACATTTAACGGAAACCGTAATTGCAATGAATTCAAGGCATTTGAGACCTATCTGAAAAGAGTTTGGTTCTCAAACGGAATCCACCACCACTACTCTACAATCAAATTTTTACCAGAGTTTTCAAGAGAGTATTTTGGCTCATTGCTTAAATCCTGCTCCCTACACTGTGAAATTGAGATTTTGGAGGCTATTTTCAACCCCACCGTTGATGCAAAACGCGTGAACCTTGACAGCAATGTTGATGTAATAACATCATCTGCAAACAATTACTATAGTGGTGTAACGCAAAAGGAGGCAGAAGATTTCTATGCTGCAATGTCAGTGCCTAATGACTCCACACCTATATCATACGGCATGAACTCCAGACTTGAAAAGGATGGGAACGGCAATATTGTAGAGCGTACATGGAAAGCGGATGGTGTCTATGGAAACACAATAAAGCAAATAATAAAATGGTTGGAAGAGGCTCAAAAATATGCTGAAAATGACACTCAGAAGCATATAATTGACCTGCTTGTTGATTTCTATACATCGGGTGACCTTAAGACTTTTGATGAATATTCCATTGCATGGGTTAAGGATACAGAGTCAAGAATTGATTTTGTAAACGGATTTATAGAGACATACGGCGATGCGTTAGGGTTGAAGGCAAGTTGGGAGTCAATTGTAAACTTCAAGAACATTGATGCCACAAAGCGTACCGAAATCATAAGTTCCAATGCCCAATGGTTTGAGGACAACTCTCCTGTTGACAATAGATTCAAGAAAAAGGAGGTTAAGGGTGTTTCCGCAAAAGTCATTACCAACGCTTTTCTTGCTGGAGACTGCTACCCTGCCACCCCTATTGGCATAAACCTACCTAATGCAAATTGGATACGCCAGGTTTATGGTTCTAAGTCTGTCACCATTGAAAACATTATGGATGCCTACAGCGAGGCAGCCAAAGGAAATGGTTTTGCAGATGAATTTTATTTACATAAATCTGATATAGAGGCATATAACAAATATGGTTTCATTACTGACGTTCTGCACACTGACCTTCATGAGTGCCTTGGACATGGTTCCGGACAACTGCTTGACGGAGTTTCACAAGACGCTTTGAAAAGTTACGGAGCCACACTTGAAGAGGCTCGTGCAGATTTGTTTGGTCTATACTATATGGCTGACAATAAAATGGTTGAATTAGGTATTCTGCCTAACACCGATGCCTACAGGCCTGCATACTACCGCTACATACTTAACGGAATGATGACCCAACTAATCCGCATACCTCTTGGAGAAAATGTTGAGGAGGCTCACATGAGAAACCGTCAACTGATAGCATCGTGGGTATATGAAAAAGGCTCTAAAGAGGGAGTTCTTAAATGGATTGAAAAAGACGGCAAGCACTACCTTGAGATTTATGACTATGAAAAAATGCGTACCTTATTTGGAGAACTGCTGGCAGAAGTGCAACGTATAAAGTCAGAAGGTGACTATGAAGCAGGCCGCAAACTTGTGGAGACATACGGTGTGATACCTGACAATACACTTCATAATGAGGTTGTTGAGCGACACAAAAAACTTAACATTGCACCCTATAAGGGTTTTGTAAATCCTGTATATCACCTTATAACGGACACAGAAGGCAATATAACAGATGTAACTCCTGACTATACAGAGGGTTATGCAGAACAAATGCTGAGATACTCAAAACAGTATTCTTTTGAATAAAAATTTTTGTTTTGTCCTATATTTTCACTAAATTTGTAGAATGAACTTAAGATATATACTATGAAAGTAACTTTTAAAATTAACTACAACACAAATTGGGGAGAGAGCCTATATATTTCAGGCTCTGTACCTGAACTTGGTAACAATCAATATTCAAAAGCAGTGCCAATGAAATATGAAGAAGGAGGAAATTGGACTGCAACAGTTGAATTCAATGAATGCAAGACATTCTCATACAGATATTATGTTCTTGCTGAAGATAAAAGATATTGGACAGAATGGGGCAAAAACCGCTATGCCGTAATAATTAAAGACGCTCCACATATTTATCATGACCAATGGCGCACTAACGGAGTTGACAAAACCTACTACTCTTCTGCTTTTACTGAAGGACTTATTGTACACAAGCCTGAAAATGAAATGCCTAAACCACTAAGAAGTAAAAGCACTCTTGCTTTTACCATATCGGCACCTTATATCAAGCAAAACTATGCCATTGGCATTCTCGGCTCATGCAAAGAACTTGGAGATTGGAAAGAGAGCAATGTAGTGTTGCTTAACGATGCCCTATACCCTCTTTGGATAGGTTTGGTCAATCCTGCCAAAATGCCTGATGTAATAGAGTATAAATATGTGGTGTATGACAAAATTGAAAAAAGAGTTGTTGCTTGGGAATGGGGAGAAAACAGAACTCTATACACAAAAGACTTTAATGACAGCATATATGTAAAGAGAGACGAGGTGCTAAGATACGGCATCGGAGGTTTTAAGTGTGCCGGAGTTGCAATACCTGTATTCTCTCTTAGAACAAACAATAGTTTTGGTATCGGAGAATTTTCAGACATCAAACTTATGGTTGATTGGGCAAACAAAACAGGACAAAAAGTAATTCAAACATTGCCTATCAACGATACCACCCGATTCCGCACCAATGCAGACTCATATCCATACAGTGCCATTACCGTAATGGGACTGCACCCTATCTACATAAATCCGTTTGAAATTGGCGAACTTGCCGATAAGGCAAAAATGAAGGATTTTGAAATTGCAAAGGAGACTTTCAATGCAAGTCCTACAGTAATGTATCAGGAGGTATGTGCTAAAAAATGGGAATACTTCCAACTGATATTCAAACAGATTGGCAAAAAAGTGCTGGCAAGCAAGGAATATAAGGATTTTGACAAGGAGAATGCTGAATGGCTACACCCATACGCTTGTTTCTGCACATTAAGAGACTATTATAAAACCTCTAATTTTAGAGAATGGGAGCAACCGTACAACCATTATAACAAGGAGTATTTCAAGGCTATTCAAAAAGAGGCTGCCGACAAACTTAACATTCACCTGTTCCTACAGTTTATGGCTCACAAACAACTGCTCAGTGCAACACAGTATGCAAGTGAGCACGGAGTTGTTTTGAAAGGCGATATTCCAATTGGAATCAGTCCTGAGAGTGTTGAGGCGTGGACAGACCCTCAACTATTCAACCTTGACAGCCAGGCTGGCGCTCCACCTGACCCATTCTCTGAAACAGGTCAAAACTGGGGATTCCCTACCTACAACTGGCAGGCAATGTCCCATGACGGCTATAAATGGTGGATGCAACGTTTCCAAAAAATGGGAACCTATTTCAAGGTTTATAGAATTGACCATGTACTTGGATTCTTCCGTATTTGGAGAATGAACGGTGGTGATGTTCAAGGTCTGTTAGGTCAGTTTGACCCGGCACTGCCAATGACCGAACAAGAGATATGCAGTTACGGCACATGGTTTGAGTATCACAGAATGACACACCCGTTCATTAGGGAATATATGCTTGGAGAAATGTTTGGAAGCAACGCCAACTTTGTTAAGCAGACATTCCTTGAGATGGTTACTTCAGGCATCTATCGTTTCCGTAGTGAATATCCTAACCAAAGAGCGGTTGAAGCATTCTTTAATAACAACGATGCCGCTAAACTTGGACTTTCAGAAGATGACCGCAAATGGATTTATGGTGGCGTAATGAGTCTGTTTACTGAGGTACTGTTTATAGAAGACTGTCATGAGAAAGGCAAGTTCCATCCAAGAATAGGTATGCAGAACACCTACTCATTCAGAGAACTTGATTGGAACGTACAGCAGGCTCTCAACCGCCTATATGATGATTTCTTCTATCGCAGACACAACCAATTCTGGGGAGAACAGGCAATGCAAAAGTTACCTGCCCTGCTTGGCTCAACAGACATGCTATGTTGTGCAGAGGATTTGGGAATGATTCCTACATGCGTTCCTGAAGTCATGAAGAGTCTGTATATGCTCAGTCTTGAAATTGAGCGTATGCCAAAAGACCCACATGATGAATTTGTGCAGTTGCCACATATTCCTTATTTGTCTGTATGCACCACATCAACACACGATATGGCACCAATCAGACTTTGGTGGAAAGAGGACAGAGGTCTTACACAACGATACTATAACTACTATTTAGGTAATTGGGGCGATGCTCCTGAAAATTGTGAACCTTGGATTTGCGAGCAGATTCTAAATCGTCATCTATACTCTCCTGCTATGCTTGTAATTCTACCGTTGCAAGATTGGTTATCTATCAACGGAGAACATCGCAGAGCAAATGAGTATGAAGAAAGAATAAACATTCCGTCAGACCCACATCATTTCTGGTGCTACAGGATTCACAAAAATTTAGAGGAACTGATTTCTCTAAATGAACTTAATGGTAAGATTTTGGAAATAGTTAACAACTGTGGAAGATAAAAAGTTTTTCAAATTGGAAAACTTTTTGGCATTGTTAAAAAATTAACTATCTAAAAATCAATAAATTAAAAAATATTTTGGAAAACTTTTGAACATTTATAATTTTTAATTGTTAATAACTTTGGTTAATTTTTATTCCAAAAAAGTTGATTGAATGCAAAACTTTCTATAGTTTTGCATTCACGTTTTCTATAAATCCAAAGAAAATTCAAACAATACAATATAATAAAAAAATCAACTTCTATGGAACAACAAACTTACACTTTTGATGAAGCAATGCAAGCCACCACAGAGTATTTTCTTGGTGACGAACTTGCCGCAAAAGTTTGGATTAACAAGTATGCCTTAAAGGATTCCTTTGGCAACTTGTTTGAAAAGACACCTGCTGACATGCATCACAGGCTTGCATCGGAGATTGCAAGAATTGAAAACAAGTACCCTAACCCACTTTCTGAGCAACAGTTATTTGAACTGTTTGACCACTTTAATTATATTATACCTCAAGGTGGTCCAATGACAGGTATTGGAAACAACTATCAGATTGCTTCCCTTTCAAACTGTTTTGTAATAGGATTTAATGAAGAATCTGACTCTTACGGTGCAGTTATGAAAATTGATGAGGAACAGGTACAACTTATGAAACGCCGTGGCGGAGTTGGTCATGACCTTTCACATATAAGACCTAAAGGTTCTCCCGTTAAAAACTCTGCATTGACATCAACAGGTATTGTTCCATTTATGGAGCGTTACTCAAACTCCACAAGAGAGGTTGCACAGGACGGCAGACGTGGAGCCCTTATGCTTAGCGTTTCTATAAAACACCCTGATTCAGAGGCGTTTATAGATGCAAAAATGACAGAGGGAAAGGTTACAGGTGCCAATGTATCCGTTAAGATTCATGATGACTTTATGAAGGCTGCCATTGACGGAACTCCATACATTCAACAATACCCTATCTCTGCAAAGAACCCTACATTCAAAAAAGAGGTAAGTGCGTCTGACATTTGGAAAAAAATTGTCCACAATGCATGGAAATCAGCAGAACCCGGCGTACTGTTCTGGGATACAATTACAAGGGAATCTGTTCCTGACTGCTATGCAGACCTTGGATACAAGACCGTATCAACAAACCCTTGCGGTGAAATTCCTCTATGCCCGTATGACAGCTGCCGTCTTATTGCTTTGAACCTATATAGTTATGTTGAAAATCCGTTTACACCGCAGGCAAGTTTCAATTTTGAGAAATTCAAGACTCATGCTGGTCTTGCACAACGTATTATGGATGATATCATTGACCTTGAGATGGAGAAGATTGACATGATTCTTGCAAAAATCAGCTCTGACCCTGAATCTGAGTCAATCAAGCAGACAGAGCGTGAACTTTGGGAGAAAATCAAGGCTAAGACAATTAAAGGTCGTAGAACAGGCGTAGGCATCACTGCTGAAGGCGATATGCTTGCCGCCCTTGGCTTAAGATACGGCACTCCTGAGGCTACTGATTTTTCAGAGAATATTCATAAAAACCTTGCTATAGCCTGCTACGGCTCATCTGTAAATATGGCAAAAGAGCGTGGTGCATTTGAAATATTTGATGCAAAGCGTGAGGCAAAGAATCCATTCATCAACCGTTTGAAAGATGCTGACCCAGGTTTGTATGAAGCCATGGTTAAATATGGCCGTAGAAACATTGCATGTCTTACAATAGCACCTACAGGCACTACAAGTATGATGTCACAGACAACATCAGGTATCGAGCCTGTATTCCGCCCTGTTTATAAACGCCGTAGAAAAGTTAATCCTAATGACATTCAGTCCCGTGTTGACTTTGTTGACAATGACGGCAATAGTTTTGAAGAGTATATAGTATTCCACCACAAGTTTGTAACATGGATGGAGGCTAACGGCTACCCTACAGCAAAACAATATACTCAGGAAGAGATAGATGCTATGGTTGAAAAATCACCTTACTTTAAGGCTACTGCCAATGATGTTGACTGGCTTGAGAAGGTAAGAATGCAGGGAAGAATCCAAAAATGGGTTGACCACTCAATAAGTGTTACAATAAATCTACCTAACGATGTTTCTGAGGAACTTGTAAATGAACTTTACATAGAGGCTTGGAAATGTGGTTGTAAAGGTTGTACCGTATATCGTGACGGTTCACGTGCCGGCGTACTTGTTGACAACAATACAAACAAAGACGGCAAACCATGCAACTGCTACCCTGAAATAACCCCAAAACGTCCTACTGAACTTGACTGCGATGTTGTACGTTTCCAAAACAACAAAGATAAGTGGATTGCATTTGTAGGCTTGTTAAACGGTAAGCCATACGAAATCTTTACCGGTCTTTTAGATGAAGATGAAGGTCTTATGTTGCCAAAATCAGTTACATCAGGTAAGATTATCAAGAACCACCATGATGACGGCACTAAGACATACGACTTCCAATTCACCAACAAGTATGGATATAAGGTTACAATGGAAGGTCTGTCACACAAATTCAATCCTGAGTTCTGGAACTACGCAAAACTTATTTCAGGTGTATTGCGTTATGGTATGCCAATTGACCAGATTGTTAAACTTGTAGGTAGTCTTCAACTTAACAGTGAGTCAATTAACAGCTGGAAGATGGGTGTTGAACGTGCATTAAAGAAATACATTCCTGATGGAACAGACACAGGTCAAAAGTGTCCTAAATGCGGTCAGCCATTGACCTTCACTGAAGGTTGTATGAAGTGTACCAACTGCGGATACAGCAAGTGCGGAGGATGATTAGTTAACTAAATACATCCACTCTACTTCTAAAGATTCCAACTCTTTTTTGAGGTTGGCGTAATCAGTAAAGATGGTGTTGTCAGTTATTTCTGACGATGCCATTTTTTCTTCAAGAGCCTTTATCTCCGCTTCCTTTTCAGTAATTTTTCTCTCTACTTCAGCCACAGCCTTATCTACCTTACGTTGGATTTTTTGCTGCTGCTTTCTCTCTGTGTATGAAGTCTGTACAGGTTTTACCTCATTGGATTCAGCCTTAACCTGATTTGGTTTTTGTGGTTGTGGTTTCTTTTCAATATCCCTTAAGTTTTCAATGTTCTTATCCCTCAAGAAATCATATATGCCTCCTATATGCGGTTTTACCTTACCGCCACCAAACTCATACACCATTGAAACCAAACCGTCAAGAAACTCTCTGTCATGTGAAACTATAATGGCAGTACCGTCAAATTCCTTAATGGCCTGTTTCAGAACATCCTTGCTCATCATATCAAGGTGATTGGTAGGCTCATCAAGAATAAGCAGATTAACAGGCTCCAATAGCAGTTTTATCATTGCCAACCTTGAACGCTCTCCACCTGAAAGCACCTTTACCTTCTTATCTGACGCCTCTCCTCCAAACATAAACGCTCCCAAAATATCTCTGATTTTAGTTCTGATATCACCAACCGCCACATTATCAATAGTTTGAAATACAGTTATGTTCTCATCCAACAACGATGCCTGATTTTGTGCAAAGTAGCCTATCTTAACATTATGACCTATCTTCAGAGAGCCTTCATGCTCCAACTCACCCATTATACACTTTACAAGTGTTGATTTACCTTCACCATTCTTTCCCACAAACGCAACCTTATCTCCCCGCTCAATAGTCATCTCAACATTCCCAAACACTTTATGTTCTCCAAAACTTTTTGCAACACCTTCCATTATAACAGGATATGAACCTGAACGTGGTGCAGGCGGAAACTTCAGCCTTAAGGCACTTGTATCCTCCTCATCAACCTCAATACGCTCAATTTTTGCAAGTGCCTTGATTCTGGATTGCACTTGAACTGATTTTGTAGCCTTGTATCTGAAACGCTCAATAAAATCCTCAGTATCCTTTATCTCTTTCTGTTGATTCTGATAAGCCCTTAACTGTTGCTCTCTACGCTCCTTTCTCAATTCCACATACTTAGTGTAACTTGCCTTATAATCATAAATCTTACCCAAACTAATTTCAATTGTACGATTAGTGGCTGTATCTAAAAACGCACGGTCATGAGAAACAAGAAGCACAGCCCCACTATAGTTTGCAATAAAATTTTCAAGCCATGTAATTGACTCTATATCAAGATGATTGGTAGGCTCATCAAGCAATAGCAATGACGGGTGTTGAAGCAGAATCTTGGCAAGTTCAATTCTCATTCTCCATCCTCCACTGAACTCTGATGTAGGTCTTGTAAAGTCAGAACGCAGAAACCCAAGTCCCGTAAGTGTCTTTTCCGCTTGGGCTATCTTATCTTGTGAGCCAATAATGGCAAGTCTGTCATTTAATGAATTGATATTGTCAAGAAGTTTTTGATACGCCTCACTCTCATAATCCTCTCGTTCACACAACTCTGCATTCAATTTTTCCAACTCAGCCTCCATATTGTGGATATGGGAGAATGCCTTTTGAGCCTCATCCATAACTGTAGTATCATCGCCAAGCACCATTGTCTGCGGCAAATACCCTATGGTATATCCTGACGGAATATTGACTCTCCCCGATGTAGGACTCTGCAACCCGGCAATAATCTTAAGCATAGTACTCTTACCTGCTCCGTTCCTACCTGTCAGAGCAATCCTATCCTTATCATTGACCACGTATGAAACCTTGTCAAAAAGCACACGGTCACTAAAAACAACAGATAAATTATCAACTGAAATCATAATTGTTTGCAAAAATAATACAAAATTTTGTATTTTTGTAACAAAATGATTCAGGCATGTTAAAACAACTGGCAAAGCACTACATAAACAGAGATATAAGCAATTATTGCTTTGTATTTCCAAACCATCGTGCAGGACTTTTCTTCAGAAAATATCTAGAGGAGAGTGCAACGCACACACTTATTCTGCCTGAAATAATCACCATTGCTGAATTGTTCCAACTATACAGCAAATACCGCATAGCAGACAAGTTAGTACTGCTTTTTGAACTTTACAGGGTCTATTGCAAGGTTATGGCTGACAACGGAAAATCAGCGGATGGGTTTGATGAGTTTGCATCGTTTGGAGAAACTCTGCTTGCTGACTTTAATGATATTGACTGCTATCAGATAGATGCCAAAAGGCTATTTACTAACATTGACGACTTGCAGAAACTGTCTGATGATGAATATCTGACGGATAGTCAGAAAGAGGTTTTAAGCAATCTGTTCAACTATCAACAAAGCAATAAAACCGTTCACAGAGATACTTTCAAATCAATATGGAGCATATTACTGCCTATATATGAAGGACTTAAGGAAATATTAAAAGAGAAGGGGCTTGCATATACAGGAATGCAATACAGAGATGTGGTTGAGGCTTCGGACGGGAACCTGAAGACTGATTTTGACAAGATAATTTTTGTTGGGTTCAACGCGTTAGATGAGGTTGAACGCTCCATATTCAAGGCTTTTGGTGTAAAAGCGGAATTCTATTGGGATTATAAACTGCCCTACCTTGATGATAAGCAGAATCTTGCCGGTTACTTTGCCGCTGATAATCAAAGCAGGTTTCCTACCAAAGAATCGTTGGAGAATGAAACTTTCCCCTCCGATACAAAATTCTACAATATTGTAACTCCTTCAATGACAGCACAAACCATTGAGGCAAGAAAGATTTTACAGGAACTTGGAGCAAATGACATAAATACCGTTATTGTACTACTTGATGAGCATTTGCTGTTGCCAATGTTATTTGCACTGCCTATTAAAAAGGGCGTTAATGAAGATGAGAGCAAGAAGATTCCTATCAATGTAACAATGGGGTTCCCTATAAGCCACACCACTGTACTTGATTTCATTGAAGAGTTTATACTGCTTCAAAACACCGCTGACAATGACGGATTTTATCATAAACATACGCTGAGTCTGCTCACACACCCTTATATTCAAAAAATTAACAATGAGGCTATTGTTGATTTGAGACAACAGATTCTAAAGGATAACAAAGTTAAGATTCCTTACAATTTCTTTGACAATACAGAATCTGACCTGCTGAAAAAAGTCTTTACACGCTATGCAAACGCAGATATTCTGCAGGCGGCAATAGATATTGCATCGGAAGTTAAGACTGACAACGAGTATGACGGAGAATGTTTAAGTCAGGTATTATTGTCTTTGAACTACATAAACAGGCTTATCAAGGAGTACGGAATGGAGATGGAACCAATTACACTGTTCAGAACCATTAGGCAATCAACTCAATCAATAAGTGTTTCATTTAAGGGAGAGCCATTGAACGGACTTCAGATTATGGGAACACTTGAAACAAGATGCCTCAACTTTGATAATGTTATATTCCTCTCATTTAATGAAGGCATATTTCCAAAATCAAGTCAAAAGGATTCAATTATCCCCTATTCCTTAAGAAAAGCCTCAAACCTGCCTACAACAGAACATCAGGATGCCGTATATGCCTATAACTTCTACAGGCTTATATCAAGGGCAAAGCGTGTTTATATGATATCGGACTGCCGTACAGAAAACATGAAGACCGGTGAGCCAAGCCGATACCTTAAACAACTGAAATATATTTATAACAAAGAGGTTACGGAGATTGTATCGGTTGGAGACATTACTGTAAATCAGAGTATTAATGAAATGCCAAAACCTGATGATTGGGTCTCTAAACTGCTTGGTGGCGATATAAAACTTTCTGCAAGTTCCATTGCAAAATATCTGCAATGCCAATGGATGTTCTACATTCAGACTTATCTGAAAATTTATGAAGAGGAAGACATTTCAGAAGTGATGGAGGCAAGTGACCTGGGTATCATATTCCATAAGGCAATTCAAAATATTTACACAGACATGCAAAACGGCATGCATGGAGGGGATATTACTAAGGACGCCATAGAACAAATGCTGAAAAATAAGGCCGCTCTTGAAAGGTATATAGTCAGTGCTTTCAAAAGTGAGTATTTTCATCTTTCAGAAGATAAACATGTTGACATTAAGGGGGTGAACGCTCTGATGTCAAAACTTATTTTGAACTATATTAAGCACACATTGAAGGAAGACATGAAGAAAGCGCCTTTCAAAGTGTTTAATTGTGAATACTATTGCGAAGCACAATATTACATATATAATAATATAATATTCGCAAACAAACCCATACATCTTAAGGGTACAATTGACCGACTTGACACCTACATTGATTCAAACGGAAAAACCATACTGAGGGTCATAGACTACAAAACCGGAAAAAAGAAAATTGACAGCAAAAAAGCACTAAAGGATGCAAGCAATGACACCCAACGCCAACTGTTGTTCTACAAGTATCTTATAGAGAACAGCACAAAAAAACTTAACGTTAAATTTGATGCCATAGAACTTAACGTTTATGAACTTGGTGCATTGAATAGTGAAGACAATCAAACTAAGGTTAGTGCAGACAACTACCCTATGTTCTCTGAATTGATGGACGAGATTCTATCTGATATGCTCAATCAAGATACAGGCATAAAGAAAACCACAGATACTTACAACACCTGTAAATTCTGTGGTTTCTCTAATCTATGTAATAGAATTACAACGCCTTAAGTTCTGCGTCAACGGCTTGATATTCAGGAGAGTTTGCACCCTTTGTCTGCATATATAAAGTCTTCATTATCTGGAGCATTGACTCATAATTTCCATCTTCCTTACTCATCATTGACTTTGACTCCTCAAAATATTTCAATGCTTCAACATAGCAATTCTTGACCTCTGCCATTGCTGCATTATACGCATTATTATCTATGATGTCTTCAGCGGCTGTTTGTTTAGTACCGCCTTCTGTAGCCCAACACTTACCCATAAGATATAAGTTGGTGGCGTTTTTACCATTTGCAATCAAACTTGAAATAACTGCTTTAGCACCCTCAAAATCTTTAAGTTGACTTAGCAACTCTGCCTTAACATTCATATATTCCACATTGGTTGGGTCCTTTGCAATAACCTGGTCAACATAATCAAGTGCCTCCTGATACTGACCACGACCTAAGAAATAATTAACAAGGCTACCAATAAAATACTGACTTTGAGGGTATTGTTCAAGTCCATCCTTTAATGACTGAAGATATTTAACAGAATCACCTGATTGCATATACACACTTGAAATCTGTTCATAAACACCCTGTTTGTCTTTATAGTCTGATTTTGTCAAATCTGTCAGACACTTAAGAGCCTCCTCCTGTTTTCCTGTATTCAAAGCAGCGTATGCGGCATAGTATTTAACCTCATTATAAGTTGAGTCAATCTTCATTTTATCTTTAGCCTCAAACATTGGGTTGTCAACTATTGCATTATACTCAGACAATATAGTGTAAGACTTGTCAAATGAGCGGTTTTGAAGAAGTGTAACACCTGCTGCATAGTAAACAATAAGCATCTCCTTGAAATCTCCTTTGATATTCTTTCTCTGAGTGAATTTTGGGTTACCCTTCTTGTCAACCTCTTTGCCGTCAAACGCATCTGCCTTAATATAGTTATCATACATTTCAGACAGACCGTCATATAAGACATCTGCATCAGGAGTCTGGTTCAAATAACGTTTGTTCCACTCATTGTTTGCTCTTGTGTAACCAATTCTACCTGCAACATACCATGTTTTAGGGTCTTCTGCAGTAGTTGGGTCCTCTTTTGCAGCCGCTATGGCAGCATGTGCACCATCATAATCCACTGGGTCTTGATACAAAGCGGAACTTGCTTTCTTAACATTGCTTGTCTGAGCAAATACCATACACCCCGATGTCAGAAGTGCGGCAATAATAAAAACACTTTTTTTCATAACTTTCTTTATTTAAATATTAATATTATCAAACTCCCCTTTCGCCTCCTCAAGTCCTTCAGAGTCCACCTCTTCAGAAACTTCTGTCGGCTCCTCTTGATAACGGTCAACAGCACAGATAGATGCAATTTCATCCTCTCTCTTTTCAAGGTTTATCAGACGCACACCTTGTGTTGCCCTGCCCTGAACTCTAAGCGATGCCACCTCAAAGCGGATTGCAATACCTGACTTATTGATAATCATAAGGTCATTCTCATCATTGACGTTATTAATGGCAACAAGTTTACCCGTCTTCTCTGTAACATTGATAGTTTTTACACCTTTACCGCCTCTGTTGGTGATACGATAGTCTTCCAAATCAGAACGTTTTCCGTATCCTTTTTCAGAAACCACAAGAATATCATCTGTTGTATCCTCTGGCAAGGTAATCATACCTACAACCTCATCATCACCACCGTCAAGTGTCATACCACGCACACCTGTTGACATTCTGCCCATCTCCCTAACCTTTGACTCATTGAAGCGGATTGCCCTACCATTACGGTTTGCAATAATAACCTCACTGTTGCCGTCAGTAAGCTTAACTTGAATCACCTTATCATCCTCTCTTATTATAATGGCATTGACACCATTCTGACGAGGACGAGAGTAAGCCTCAAGAAGTGTCTTCTTAACTATACCATTCTTTGTGCAGAACAGCAGACAGTGGCTCATATTGAACTCTGTATCCTGTAAGCCCTTTATCTTTATGAATGCGGTAATCTTGTCATCCTTGTCAATGCTTAGCATATTCTGAATGGCTCTGCCTTTAGCGTTCTTTGCACCTTCAGGAATATCATAAACCTTCAGCCAATAGCATCTGCCTCTTTGAGTAAAGAACAACAGATAACTGTGCATTGAAGCCTGATATATATGCTCTATAAAGTCTTCATCACGGCTGTCACTACCCTTAGAACCCATACCGCCACGGTTTTGTGCACGATATTCAGTTAGCGGAGTACGTTTAATATAGCCAAGATGTGAAATTGTAATGACCATTTCATCATCTGCGTAGAAGTCTTCAGGATTGAACTCCTCCGATGCAAACACAATATCTGTCTTACGCTCATCACCATATTTCTCTTTAACGGTAAGTAGTTCCTCCTTAATGATTTGCATACGACGTTCTTCTTTAGCAAGAATGTCTTTATAGTCTTCAATTGTAAGTAGCAATTGGTCATACTCAGACCTCAATTCCTCCTGTTTCAGACCTGTAAGTTGTGAAAGTCTCATATCCACAACAGCCTGTGCCTGAATTTCAGACAGAGAGAAACGTTCCATAAGAGCGGTTTTTGCATCGGACGGAGAAGATGACGCTCTGATTATCTTCACTACCTCATCAATATTGTCAGATGCAATAATAAGACCTTGCAGAATATGAGCCCTTGCCTCCGCTTTTTCAAGCAGGAATTGTGTACGGCGTGTAATGACTTCCAAACGATGCTCTACAAAGTTTGTTATAATATCTCTCAGTGTCAATAATTTAGGTCTGCCTTTTACAAGTGCTATGTTATTTATGCTGAATGATGACTGAAGAGCGGTCTCTTTATATAGTTTGTTAAGAACCACACTTGAGTTGGCATCACGCTTAACATCTATAACAAGACGCATACCCTCAGAGCTGGTCTCATCTGTTATGTTTGAAATGCCCTCAATCTTCTTATCTCTTACAAGTTCATGTATGTGCTTTGTAAGTTCAGCCTTGTTAACCATATAAGGAATCTCTGTAACAATAAGACGGTCATGGTCTTTGTCAGACTCAATTTCAACCTTACTTCTTATTACAACCCTTCCTCTACCTGTCAAGTATGCATCACGGATACCTTGATAGCCGTAAATTGTACCTCCTGTTGGGAAATCAGGAGCCTTGATTATCTTAATCAGCTCATCATCATCAATTTCCTTATTGTCAACGTATGCTACAATTGCATCAACTGAATCAGAAAGGTTATGAGGCGCCATATTGGTTGCCATACCAACGGCAATACCTGTTGCACCATTTATAAGCAAGTTAGGAATGGCACACGGAAGAACGGTAGGCTCTTTCATAGTTTCATCAAAGTTGCTTACCATATCAACGGTATTCTTGTCAATATCGTTAATCATCTCATCAGAAATTTTCTGTAACCTTGCCTCCGTATAACGCATTGCGGCAGGTGAGTCACCATCTACAGAACCAAAGTTACCCTGACCTTCAACAAGCGGATACCTTAATGACCAAGGCTGTGCCAAGTGTACCAGAGTACCGTATATTGATGAATCTCCATGAGGGTGATACTTACCCATAACCTCACCCACAATTCTTGCAGATTTCTTTGTAGGCTTGTCGTATGTATTGCCAAGCTCATTCATACCAAACAGAACACGGCGCTGAACAGGTTTCAAACCGTCTCTGACATCAGGCAATGCACGCGATACAATAACTGACATTGAGTAATCAATATACGCAGTACGCATCTCCTCTTCAATGTCAACTTTTACAATTTTTTCATCTTCAATCATCTGTTTTCATTCTTTAGTTTTAACATACAAATATACTAAATAATGTTGATATAAACAGACTTTTTTATTAAAAGTTTTCATAAAAAACATTATTTTTTTCTTTTGGCACAAAATTTGCGTATCTTTACAAGGTCAAATATATTTTATGGATAAAGAATATTCAAACGAAGTACAGAACATAATCAAATATTCCAAAGAAGAAGCAATGAGACTTGGAAATGATTATGTTGGTCCTGAGCACCTTATGCTTGCCATAATACGCTCCGGAGACACTACTCCTGCATATAAAATTTTAAGCGACAAGATGCATATTGACCTTCCTCTTCTGAAGAAGAAGATTGAGCAACGCATCAAGACAAACAAAGATACATACGGTCAAAAACTGTCAATGTTGTCATCTACTGACAGAGTTCTCAAGTTTTCATATCTTGAAGCCCGCAATGGTGGCAGCAACACCATTGAATCACAGCATCTTTTGCTTGCTATTTTGAAAGACTCATCTAATCTTGCGTCTGAAATACTGACACCTGATGGTGCTACGTATGAAAAACTGAAGGCTATTCTGTTCCCTACTGAGGGTACAGGTCTTACTATGGCTCCTGTTGACATCTACGATGCCAAAGACGGCAATTCAAGTGACAATTTTAATGATGACGATGACAATGATGATGACGGCGATGTCATTAAGACTGCCAAAAAGTCAAAAAAGGATTCAAAGACCCCTGCTCTTGACCATTTTGGAACAGATATAACAAAAGAGGCGGCAGAAGGCAAATTAGACCCTACCGTTGGAAGAGAGAATGAGATTTTAAGGGTTGCACAGATTCTGAGCCGCAGAAAAAAGAACAACCCCGTACTCATAGGTGAGCCAGGAGTTGGAAAATCAGCAATAGTTGAAGGTCTTGCCACTCAAATTTATGAGCACAAGGCTCCACATATACTTTGCGGCAAACGTATTGTATCGCTTGATATGGCATCAATGGTTGCAGGCACCAAGTACCGTGGGCAGTTTGAAGAGAGGTTAAAGGCTGTAATTCAAGAACTTGAGGCAAACCCTGACATAATACTTTTCATTGATGAAATTCATACAATAATTGGAGCAGGAGGCACTGCCGGCACATTAGATGCAGCCAACATGATGAAACCTGCCCTGTCAAGAGGCAAAATACAGTGTATTGGTGCCACAACATTGGATGAATATCATAAGAGTATTGAGAAGGACGGGGCTTTGGAGCGTAGGTTCCAGAAAGTCATTGTAAAACCAACCTCCGATGCTGAGACCCTTGAAATACTGAAGAATCTTAAGAACAGGTATGAAGCACATCATAATGTCACATACACACCTGAAGCACTTGAAGCGTGCGTTAAATTGGCATCCAGATATATTACAGACCGTAATTTCCCTGATAAGGCCATTGACGCTATGGATGAGGCAGGAGCAAAGGCTCATGTATCAAACACCTCTGTTCCGCAAGAAATCAAAGATATTGAAAACAGAATAAATGAACTGAACACCTTGAAACTTGATGCTGTAAAGAAAGAGGACTTTTACCTTGCAAACAAATACAAGGATGAGTCAGCGGAGTTGTCGGCAAAACTTCAAGAGGCTCAGAAGGCATGGAATGAAAGCAATGAAAATCAGCCAATTACAATAGATGCAGAGGATATTGCACGTGTAATATCACTCATTTCAGGCGTTCCCGTTCAAAAAGTTGAGGAGACGGAATTCACAAAACTGCGTAAGATGGGCGGAATACTGAAGAGCTGCGTAATTGGTCAGGACCGTGCCATAGATTCAATATGCAAAAGCATTTTAAGAAACAGAGTAGGCTTGAAAGACCCTAACCGCCCTATCGGTTCATTCATTTTCTTAGGACCTACAGGTGTTGGAAAGACACATCTGACAAAAGTTCTTAGTGAATATATGTTCAACTCAAAAGATGCTCTTATCCGCATTGACATGAGTGAATACATGGAGAAGTTCAGCGTTTCAAGACTTATTGGAGCACCTCCGGGATACGTTGGTTATGAAGAAGGCGGACAACTGACAGAAAAAGTCAGACGTAATCCGTACTCTATAATTCTGTTTGATGAGATTGAGAAAGCACACTCCGATGTGTTTAACCTCCTTCTACAGGTACTTGATGAAGGTCAACTGACCGATTCAGACGGCAGAACCGTTGATTTCAAAAACACAATTATTGTAATGACATCAAACGCAGGCACACGCCAACTCAAGGAATTTGGGCAAGGAGTAGGTTTTGCCACCCAATCCCGCGTGCTTGAC
>JAZUKL010000062.1:0-2944 GCA_045643245.1 Candidatus Enterocola sp. | reverse complement strand
AAACCTGAGGATTTTGTTATTGCTACCGGCGTCCAGCACTCTGTGCGTGAGTTCTGTTACCTGGCGTTCAAGTATGTTGGCATAGAACTTGAGTTTAAAGGTGAAGGTGCTGATGAAAAGGGCTACGATAAGGCAACGGGTAAAGTACTCGTAGAGGTTAGCAAGGATTTTTACCGTCCTACCGATGTTGTAAATCTGTGGGGTGACCCGACAAAGGCTAAGAATGAACTTGGTTGGAATCCAGCAAAGACAACTTTTGAGCAACTTGTTAAGTTGATGGTAGAGAGTGATATGAAGAAAGTTGCTGCCGAAGATGCAGCAAATTACGTTAAATGCAATTTGGAAGAATACCTTGAAAAAGGTATTGTGAAATAGTGAATAGTGAATAAAGAATAAATAATAGTTGGACAATGATGGAGAAGGGTTCTAAAATATATGTAGCGGGTCATCGTGGAATGGTGGGAAGTGCCATTGTGCGTGAACTGCAAAGGCAAGGATATAATAACCTTGTTTTGAGAACTCATAAAGAGCTTGATTTGTGTAATCAGGTGGCTGTGGAGAAGTTTTTTGAGGAGGAGAAGCCTGAATATGTATTTCTTGCGGCTGCTAAGGTTGGTGGCATTATAGCAAATCAGAATGCCTTGGCTGACTTTATGTATGACAATATGATTCTGGAGATGAATGTAATTCACTCCGCTTGGAAGAATAGTTGTAAGAAACTTGAGTTCCTTGGCTCCTCTTGCATCTATCCAAGAATGGCTCCGCAACCTATGCCAGAGAGTTGTCTGCTAACATCAGAGTTGGAAAAAACCAATGAGGCATACGCATTGGCTAAGATATCGGGGTTGAAATATTGTGAGTTTCTGAATCGTCAATATGGCACTGATTATATTAGTGTTATGCCTACAAACTTGTATGGTCCTAATGATAATTATCATCCTACGCATAGCCACGTGCTACCTGCTTTAATCAGGCGTTTCCACGAGGCAAAGGTTGCAGGTCTGGAGTCTGTTACTTGTTGGGGTGACGGCAGTCCGCTACGTGAGTTCCTCTATGTTGATGACCTTGCCAATCTCTGTGTGTTCCTTATGAACAATTACAGTGGTAATGAGACCGTTAATGCTGGTACAGGTAAGGAATTGACCATCAAGGAATTGACTAACTTGGTTGCTAAAGTTATTGGTTACAAAGGCAGGATAGAGTGGGATACTACAAAGCCAAACGGCACGCCACGCAAACTGCTTGACGTAAGCAAAGCCACCAAACTTGGTTGGACATATAAAACAGAACTTGAAGATGGCATAGCCCTTGCCTACAAGGATTTTCTTGAGAACCCAATGAGGGCGGAGAGATAAAAATATATTTGTTATGAAGATTGCAATAGTTGGTATAGGGTATGTTGGGCTGGTCTCTGGTGCATGTTTTGCGGAGATAGGGGCTGATGTTACTTGCGTGGATAATGATTTTGCTAAAATCAGCAAGTTGCAATTTGGTATTGTTCCTATTTTTGAGCCTGGACTGGAGGATTTGGTTAAGAAGAATGTGGCTGCTGGGCGTCTGCATTTTACTACATCGCTGCCTGATGTTATAAATGACGTGGAGGTTATATTCTCTGCTGTGGGTACGCCTCCTGATGAGGATGGCAGTGCTGACCTGCGTTATGTGCTTGAGGTTGCAAAAACTGTGGGGCGGAATATGAACCACTATTTGGTGATTGTTACTAAAAGTACGGTGCCTGTGGGTACTGCAAAAAAGGTTAAGGCTACCATTCAAGCGGAACTTGACAAGCGTGGCGTTTCTGTTGATTTTGATGTGGCTTCCAATCCCGAATTTCTAAAGGAAGGTGCTGCCATTAAGGACTTTATGAGTCCTGATAGAGTAGTCATCGGGGTGGAGAGTGATAGGGCAAAAGAGTTGATGACCACACTTTACAGACCATTCCTTTTGAATAACTTTAGGGTGCTGTTTATGGATATTCCATCGGCGGAGATGACAAAATATGCCGCCAACAGTATGCTTGCCACTCGTATCAGTTTTATGAATGATATGGCTAATCTCTGTGAGTTGGTGGGTGCTGATGTGAATCAGGTCAGGCGTGGTATTGGTGCCGACACCCGTATTGGAAACAAATTCCTTTACGCTGGTTGCGGTTATGGTGGCAGTTGCTTCCCTAAAGATGTTAAGGCTCTAATCCATACTGCCAAAGATAATGGTTACACAATGCAACTGCTTGAAGCTGTGGAGGCTGTGAATGAGCATCAGAAGACGGTGCTGTTTGAGAAGATCCTGCGTCATTTCGAGCGTAGCGAGAAATCTTATCCTCTCAACGGCAAGACCATCGCCCTCTGGGGCCTCGCCTTCAAACCCAACACAGATGACCTGCGTGAAGCCACCTCTATAGTGCTGATTAAACAATTACTTGCAGCAGGTGCTAAGGTGCGTGTTTTTGACCCCGTGGTAAAATCATTCCCTACATTCCTTGGTTTTGACAATGCAATAGCCGATGGTTCAATATACTTTGCAAAAGATGCCTACGACGCTACATTTGAATCAGATTTACTCTGCCTTGTAACAGAATGGCAAGAGTTCCGCTTGCCGAATTGGCAAATAATAAAGAAAAGCCTTAAAGAGCCCGTCATAATAGATGGTCGTAATATATATGATCCCGCAGAACTGAAGAAACTTGGGCTTGAGTATCGGGGAATTGGAATATAAAGATATTTATGCATAAATTATTATTAGTATTTGGAACGCGTCCGGAGGCAATAAAAATGTGTCCGCTGGTGTTGGAGTTTAAGAAACATCCTGAGTTGTTTGAGACAAAAGTGTGTGTGACGGGTCAGCATAGGGAGATGCTTGACCAAGTGCTTGATTTGTTTGATATTAAGCCTGATTATGACTTGAACATTATGAAACCTAATCAGGATTTATATGATGTAACATC
>JAZUKL010000061.1:0-4003 GCA_045643245.1 Candidatus Enterocola sp. | reverse complement strand
ACACTGAACCCGATAGAACGCAAAAATAATATAGAAAAAACCGCAGTTGTACGAGTATTTCCCTCTCTGAATGCGTGAATCTGCCATATACCAGATACAAATCTTGTAATATGAACAATCAACTCATCAGTAGATACACCCTTATAACTGAATTTGCGTTCTTGTTCTATATCATATTCCAAAGCTCTTCTAACATCTTCAAAATTCAAGTAATTGACCGTGTCATTTTCCAAAATCCACTCTTTCTTAGTAATGTTATAGTCACGCACTTTACCAGCATATTTAAACACGCCGTCAAATATTCTACGATGCAAAGCGATATACCCTTTTGCAGAAAAATCTAATGTTGCAGAAGATAGAATCTTTGTGATGTTTGATGAAACCTTATCCGCTTCCTGTATCTCATCTTCATCAGGTTCCCGTTGCGTTTTGGATTCATAATAGGTATTAATCAAACTACGAACCTCATCTATGGTAATCTCCCCCTCAATATGTCTGCGTGCTGTTTCTTTAAGATAATCAGAAGTCTGCAAACCATCAACAGCCTGCAATCCAATAGCCGCACTCCAAATGGAAGCCTTTTCTCTCTTATCTGGCTCTCCCTGCCTTATATACTCCTCAAAATCAATAGTATTGTTGTTCATATTTATTTTCTAATTACTTTCCACTGACCTGTTTTATCTGCCCCGATACGCCTGATTAACTGTAATTGCTGCAAACGTTTCACACTTCTGGCAATGGTGGGTCGTGAAACACCACATTTCTCAGCCAGACGTTCATACGTGGCACCAGGTTCTTCAGAAACTGCACGCAAAACTGTACTCTCTATATTTGTCAATGATGAAAGATTACTTTTTACAGTATCATTTACAGTATCATTTACAGTATCATCACCTTTTAATAAACGTAACAAATCATATTGTGTATTTATTACCCTGTCAGCAATAAACTCATAAAAAGGCTCTGCATCCTTGTGTGCCATTTCTAACATTGCTATATATTCATGACGTAGCAATAACGGAATTATAGCCAACGTGTAGCCGTTACGCAACAACGACAAGTTCATTAACAAACGTGCCAATCGGCCGTTACCATCTACAAACGGATGGATGAAAACAAAACGCTTGTGAAGTTCTGCGGCCAACTCAACTGGATGAAGCCTATTCTCATTATCATTGTACCACATCACCAACTGTTTCATTTTCTCTTCAATCTTGTCCACAGGAGCCACTTGATAATGGCTTCCGCTTATATAGACTTTCACTTTGCGGTATCTTCCTGCCTGCTCGCTGTCAATCTGCTGGTAGAATAATTTATGCAATGCTAAAATATCCTCCTCTGTCAAAACCTCTTTCTCTTCAATTTGCAGCAAATAATCGTATGCCTTGGCGTGTCCCACCGCCTCGTACACATCACGCAATGGTTTTCCCTCTATTGTCAGTCCGTCTTCTATAACAACTTTAGTTTCTGATTCGGTCAGACTATTGCCCTCTATTGCATTGCTTGTATAGGTAAGCCCTACTCTATAATACTCACACAACGATTTCAAGGTTGCTGCCGGCAAAGGACGAAATGCAGAAATCTGCCTGTTGTTTTCGTCTGCAATGCTATATTTTTCAGTTAAGATATTATTCATTGTATTGTTGTTTGTTATTGCTTTTCATTTTTTTTACAAATTTCAGTTGGGTAGTAGCACTAACCAACTCACTCTTATCTTTATTTATCAAGTATGTACACAAATCCTTTTTCTGAGTTCATAATCTATATTATTTTATTTGGCTAATATATACCCATATGTGCAAATTTTGCACATATCACTTCTTTATCAAGTTCAGGTTGTCGCAAATTTTGCGACAACCAACTGTCTCCTCCTCAAGACGGACATCTATTTGTGTTTGTCCGTCTCTGGTCCCCAAACTCTCAAACAAATCTTTTAACTTTTACATTCCAAATTTAGCAATTTTTTTTTGCATTTCAAAGAAATTTGAGGTTTTTCACCACCGGATTTGCGGTTTGCCAATAGAAGAAAGATATTGGTTGGCTTTAATGAAGTGGTTATTGCCAAAGAAGCCACGATATGATGAGAGGGGCGACGGGTGTGGCGATGTGAGGACGCAGTGTTTTGTGGTGTCAATGAATTTTGACTTGCTGATGGCATAACTACCCCATAGCAGGAACACAATCCCACTTTTCTGGTCTGAAATGGTTTTTATTACGGCATCGGTGAATGTTTCCCAACCTTTACCCTGATGTGAGCCGGCGGCGTGCTCACGCACCGTTAATGTAGCGTTTAGAAGCAACACGCCTTGGTCTGCCCAACGCTGCAAATTACCGCTTAATGGTATAGGAGTTCCGTATTCAGCACTTATCTCCTTAAATATATTTTGTAGTGACGGCGGAAACTGCACTCCGTCATTTACTGAAAAGCATAGCCCGTGAGCCTGTCCTGGCTCATGATAAGGGTCCTGTCCAAGCAACACCACTCTTACATCTGAAAACGGACAGGAGTTGAATGCATTGAAAATTTTGCCTGCAGGGGGATATATGGTGCGTGTGGCATACTCTGCACGCACAAAGTCTGTCAAGTCCTTAAAATAGGGCTTGTCAAATTCCGGTTGCAGAACGGCTTTCCACGATGACTCAATTTTTACGTCCATAATATTATTAGTGGACAGTGGAGAGTGGACAGTGGACAATTTTCACTGTCAACTATCAACTGTCAATTGTCAACTATATAGGTAATAAGTTGGTAGCATAATCTTGCCGCAAGGTAGTCCGATGCCTTGTCTGTGGGGTTAGGACACAACTCCACTATGTCAAAACCAACAACATTACGCTCTTTAATGACACTACGCAAGAAATGCAATACCTGATAGTATGTAAGTCCGCCTGGTTCCGGTGTGCCTGTGGATGGCAACACAGATGGGTCAAACACATCTAAATCTATGGTTATATATACATTTTCTGACAGCGTATCAATGGCTTTGCTCTGCCAATTATTGTTATCAAATATATTGTGAGCATAAAATGTACGCTCTTTTTTAACGTATGGCAACTCCTCTATGCACTGACTGCGTATGCCCACCTGGGTTATAGGACAAAGTTTCTGTGCCTGATACATTACGCAGGCATGATTAAGTTCCGTACCCTCGTATTCAGGACGCAAATCTGAATGTGCGTCAAGTTGAAGAATGGTCAAATCCTTATATCTTGAAGCCATAGCCCTGATACTGCCTATTGAGCAGGTGTGGTTACCGCCTATCATTATAGGAAACTTGCCGTCATTGAGCAGTTTTGCAGTCTCACGCTCAACGGCACTGCATAGCATTTCCGGGGTTTTGTCTTCCAAAACAGGCTTTAGCGTGGCTATTCCGGCTTTATAAGCCTCTGTTTCTGTCTCAACATCGTAGTTTTCAAGGGCAAACGATGCTTCAAGAAAAGCATCGGGGCCTTTATCGGCACCTTTCACCCAAGTGCTTGTCTTGTCATACGGAACAGGCAGAATGGCAAACTTTGCCTTGCCGTAATCTCTGTAACTATTTTCAAAATCTCCAAACAACTTCATGTACAAACATCTTAAAAGCAAGTAAATAATTATGATAGATTTTTGAGGATAGATTTATTTTGAAAGAGGGAGTTTAGTGAACTAAATGACCGATGAACAAAATAAATATAGACCAAAAAGAATCATAATTAGTATCCTAAAATTTTTAGCATTGACTTATAACTCTGCTCTTTGGCAAAGAGTTTGGTATAATACTCCCCATTCTCATCAACATCAATAACAACGTGCTTAGGTGACGGTATCAGGCAGTGCTGAATGCCGCCGAACCCTGCAAGCGCCTCTTGATAAGCCCCTGTATGGAATAACCCGATGTACTGCGGCTGCTCATCGTTAGGGTTTATTTTAGGCAGGAATATGGCATTGTTGTGACCCGCACTATAAAAATCCTCATTATCACAGGTTAAGCCGCCAAGATATACACGCTGATACTCTTTATCC
>JAZUKL010000060.1:0-27766 GCA_045643245.1 Candidatus Enterocola sp. | reverse complement strand
TGCAGCACAGCCTGTTGAATTAAGCAACGATGACTATAAGTACACATCTCAAATCATTAAATATTATAACCCCGATGTTGTATCAGACTCCCAAAAGGTTATAATTCAGAATATTAACAATTACTATAGTTCAGAGCAATGCAACTGTGGAGGTTGTTACTCTTGTAATAACTGTATCTGCGGAAAGAATAAGTGCAACTGCAAGAACTGTAGCAGTAATATTTACGTTGGCGTAGGTTGGAATTGGGGCTGGGGAGGATGGTATGACCCTTGGTATCGCCCTTGGGGACCATATTATGACCCTTGGTATGACCCTTGGTATCGTCCGTGGGGACCATATTACCCTGGATACAGACCTATACCATATCCTGTTTATCCCGTATATCCTGTTTATGTAAACACAGGTGGCACAAGCGGTCATACCCGAAGCAATTCAGGATATTCAACAGGTTCAACCAGAAGCACAAGCGGTTATTATTCAGGTGGCGGTTACAGACCTGCCGGTTCAAGTTCAAGTGGCAGTGCATACACTTCAGGACATACACGCAGTTCAAGTAGCGGATACAACACCGCAACATATAGAAGCACCTCTACCCCAACCAATACTGTAAGCCGTAGCAGCAGTACAAACAAATCAAGTGGAAACACACGTACCATTTCAGGAGGCTCAAGCGGTTACAGCAGTGGCAACAGCAGAAGCAGTTACGGTGGTTACAGCGGTGGCGGCTATAGTGGCGGACGCTCGTCAGGCGGATACAGCGGTGGCGGTGGCGGACGCTCCATAGGCGGTGGCTATAGCGGTGGCGGAAGAAGCAGATAAAGGAGAAAGGAGATAAAAAGAATTATGAAAAAATTTGGTTTGAAAATACTGTCATTGATTTTTGTTGTTGGGTTATGCCCTGCAACATTACAGGCACAATGCCTTACAAATTACGATACCTACAAATTCGGGCAGCAGGACCTTAACGGTACTGCCAGATTTGTGGCAGTTGGTGGTGCTATGGGTGCCTTAGGTGGTGATGCAACCACTATTTTCTACAACCCTGCCGGTATCGGTATTTACCGTTCATCAGAAATAACAGCATCGCTCAATGTTCATTGGGATAATGCAACCCTTTCTACTGATAACTATAAAGGTCCTACAGAAAGGCGTGTAAGTGCCAATCTTGAAAACATTGCATATGTAGGTCATTGGGATTTTGGATATTCAGAGAACAAGGAGTATGGTTTGAGTTTTGGCGTTGCATACAACCGTATGAAGAATTTTGACCGCAACGGCAGATACGGCATAACAAAGAACTATTCTAAAACTCAATTTCTTGCCGGCGATGCCTACGGGCAATCACCTGAAGCCTTACTTGATGAAAAAGGCAGATTTTCAAATCCAAACATTGGATACAGAGCCATACTTGGATTCTCCACATTTATGTTTGACCCTACCGTTGACTCTGAAGGAAAGTGGGATAATGGGTATATTTCATACTATGACAAAAACTGTCAAGGACAATTCATATCAAGTGAAGCCACATTCTCTGAGAGCGGACACGCTGATGAGTTTGCAGTCAGTTTTGCAGGAAACATAAAAAACATATTCTATTTAGGAATGAGTTTTATATGCAACTACACCTCATACTCACGCATAGATAAATATTATGAGTATTTCAATGACAACAGACAACTGTCAACATTATCAAAATTTGATGAGAGCGGAACCGCTTTCACATACAAAGTGGGATTTATTCTAAGACCTACAAGTTGGCTTAGAATAGGCGGTGCCTACCATACCCCGTCATATTACAATGTCAGGTCTTCAAACTACAGTGAAGCCTCATCTAATTTGGACTTACAAAAAGCACCTGCTGATGCCTACGGAAGCATTTATACTCCTACAAATTCTGAAAGAGCCTATATAAACGCTCCAATGAAGGCTATCGGAAGTTTGGGATTTGTTCTTGGTAAATACGGATTTATTGGGCTTGAATACCAATGGAACAATGAGTCAGGTGCTGTGTTGAATGACAACACAAAATTCAACAACCAAGCCATTGCAAATAAATATAAGACAGAAGTGGTTGATACCCACACTGCAAGAATAGGTGTGGAAATAAAGCCTATTGACGCTTTCTCTGTAAGACTTGGCGGCGGGTATCGCACGGCGGCAAACAAGAGCGATGCAAGTAGATGGTATTACACAGCGGACACCCGTACTGATGTAAGTTATACAAATGACAAAGGTTCTTATTATGTAACCGCAGGATTGGGTTACAGGTTAGGCCGTCACTCAATAGACTTGGCTTATATGTGGCATGTAACTAACTATAATTATTTTGAGTTTGGAGGTGCAGTGCCTATGAATTTAAGAGACGTAAACAATCAGTTCCTTATTTCATACGCAGTAAGGTTCTGATACTTTCTGCGGCAACATCAGAGGCAATAGCGTCACCAAGTGCTGACGCTATTTCTTTATAACCATCCTTAATGTTTTTTCTGCTCTCTGCATTATACAAAATATCATCCAAACATTGCTGTACATTCTCTTTTGTATAATTAAATGCCACAAGTTCCTTTACAAGTTCCCTTCCAATAATAATATTTACAAGAGAAATGTATGGAACCTTAAGCATATATTTTCTTCCAAATTTATATAGCAGTTTAGGTATAACTATTGGATAGACAACAACCTCAGGAACATTGAACAAAGCAGTTTCAAGTGTTGCCGTACCTGAATTGACTATGGCGGCATCAGCAAAAGAGAGCAGCGGATATGTCAAATCATACACCTTAACAATGCTATTGTCAACATTATCATATAGTTTTCTGTCAACAGCACTTGTGCAAGCCATTACAAACTGACAGTCATTATATTTTGACTTATCAAGTTTATTCAGTACCTTAATGGTATGTTCCACCTCCTGTTTTCTGCTGCCAGGCAGCAATGCAACAATCTTTTTATCTGCATCCAATCCGTTAAGCAGAAAAAAGTCCTCTTTTTTAACAATATTTGCATCTGCCACACTCTGCACGCACGGATTACCTATATACTCCACATTCTCATATCCGTGGCTTCTGTAAAACTCAACTTCAAACGAGAATATACAATATACCTTGTCAATATATTTCTTTATTTGTTCAACCCTACCCTCTTTCCAAGCCCATATCTTAGGCGGAATATAATATACAACAGTCAGGTTTAAGACAGTTTTGGCGTATTTGGCTATTTCAAGATTGAATCCGGGGTAATCTATCAGTATAAGTATATCAGGAGCAAACTGTGCAATATCGTCCTTACAGTCAGCAATGTTTCCAAGTATCTTTCTGGCGTTCATTGCCACTCTTACAAAACCCATAATGGCGGTATCCTTGTAGTGCTTTACAAGTTCACCACCCTCTGCAAGCATTTTATCGCCACCATAGTAACGGAATTGGGCGTTAGGGTCTCTCTTTATTATTGACTTTATCAGGTTACTGCCGTGTAAGTCTCCTGACGCCTCTCCTGCTATAAGATAATATTTCATAATTTTTTATACAAACAAGTAAAACAACAACATCAGGTATGGCGTGATGCCCAACACTCCGCCTTTACAGAGTTTCCAACGCTCTGTTTTGTATCCCCAAAAAAGCACAAGAGAACTTGGCATTTGGCAAAATATTACATAATTAAGGAATACAGGTTGGTTTATCCAATGGCTGACATCTTGGAACGCCATTCCTGACAACGATTCCCAAGTAAAAGCAAATATAATAAACGGAATAATCAGACAAAGTCCAAAACCAAGAAAGAAGTTGTCAAACTTTTTTGGAGTCATAATTCCAACTTTTTAGTGTTTCAACACTCTGATAATGAGTTAAATCTATATGACATGGAACTATTGAGGCATAACCCGCCTTAAGGGTTCCCTCATCTGTATCCTCAGCATCGGGTTCAAAATTATTAAACGTACCCGTTAGCCAATAGTATTTGTTACCCGCAGGGTCTGTACCCTCCACAAAACGCTCCTGCCACCTGCCACGGCTTTGCCTTACAATTTTAGCACCTTTGATTTCTCCTACAGGGAAATTTACATTCAGGCAAATTCCTGTTGGCAAGCCATCTTCCAACACCTTTTTAATAAGCCTTACAGAGTGTTTTACAGCCTCTGTCATATCAGCGTTTGGGTCGTATGAACACAGTGACAATCCCATTGAAGGTATCCCCTCTGCACACCCTTCAAGAGCCGCACCCATAGTACCTGAATAAATTACATTTATTGATGAATTTGTACCATGGTTTATTCCTGCAATAAGCAAATCAGGTTTCTTGTCAAGAATTGTGTACATTCCTATCTTTACGCAATCACAAGGTGTGCCGTTACATCTGTACATTGTAAGATTGCCGTTTGTGTACTGTTTCCAGTAACGCAGCGGTGTGGTTACGGTTATTGCCTTTGATTGTGCGGAGCGAGGTCCGTCAGGAGCCACAACAACAATATTGCCAAGGTCTTTTATTGCCTCTACAAGACAATTCAAACCCTTAGCGGTTATGCCATCATCGTTGGTTACTAAGATAGTCCTCATACCAGTTGAAAGTTGACTGTTACTAGAAACGAGTGCAGAACTAAGTTTACTTAAGTTATGCCGAGTGACGAAGTAACATGGTTAAGGCGAAGCCTTAACAAAAAAGAAAAATTTTCTCTTATAAGATATCTATATTATTTTCTGAAATAACTTTAATTGCTTTCTCCATATCGTCAGGCTTAATGGCGGTAATGGCTCTATCGCTGTCTGAATACGCATACATATACTCTATATAGACCTTTGCTTCTGCAAGAATATCCAAAATCTTGTTTAGCGTACCCGGCTTATTTGCCATCTTAATGCCAATGATGTCTGTAACAGAAACAGCAAAACCATACTTTTTAAGTTCCTCCTTTGCCTTCTCAGTATCATCAACCAAAAGACGCAGTATTCCAAAATCGGCACTGTCCGCCACAGAAAACGCACGCATATTTATATTTGCCTTGGCAAGAATTTTTGTAACATCATTAAGTCTGCCTGTCTTGTTCTCCAAAAAAACTGATAATTGTTTAACTTTCATGGCTTTTTCTCCTTACTTTTTAGTTTTTGAATACACGTTTGTCCAGCACTCTCTTCTCCTTACCCTCACTACGCTGCAGTGAGCGAGGCTCCACCAGACGGATAGTAGGATTCAGACCTACAACGCTCTGAATGCGACCGGCAAGTTTCTTTTGAAGTTTAAGCATACCTGATATATCATCAGTGTAATACTGCTCCTTAACCTCAACCTTAATTTCAAATGTATCCGTATTGTTTACACGGTCAACAGTAATGAAGAAATGAGGTTCAAACTCCTCTGTCTCAAGTATAACAGATTCTATCTGTGACGGGAACACATTGACACCGCGTATAATAAGCATATCGTCAGTTCTGCCCATAATCTTAGCCATACGCACAAGTGTTCTGCCACACTCACACTTATCATAGTTCAGATATGTCAAGTCTCTGGTGCGGAAACGGATTAGCGGCATACCCTCTTTTGTAAGCGTGGTAAAGACAAGTTCTCCCTTCTCCCCTGGCTTTACATGCTCTCCTGTTTCAGGGTTTATTATTTCAGGATAGAAATGGTCTTCATTAAGGTGTGTGCCATGCTGTAGGTCACACTCATATCCCACACCCGGACCCATAATCTCTGTAAGTCCGTAAATATCAAATGCCTTGATGCCCAAACGCTGCTCTATCTCACGTCTCATCTCCTCTGTCCAAGGCTCCGCACCAAAAATACCAACCTTTAGTTGGAACTCACTGCGTGGAATACCTGACCTCTCAATGCACTCTGCAAGATGCAGTGCGTATGACGGCGTGCAACACAGTGCCTTAACGCCCAAATCGTGCATCATAAGTATCTGTTTTTCAGTATTTCCTGATGACATAGGCACCACAGTACCACCAATAGTCTCAACCGCTCCGTGTGCACCAAGTCCTCCTGTAAACAATCCGTAACCATACGATACCTGCACCACATCGTTCTTTCCAAGTCCGTAAGCGGTAAGGCACCTTGCTCCAACCTCTTTCCAAATACTGAGGTCATTACGGGTATAGCCTACCACAATAGGTTTTCCTGTTGTACCTGACGATGCATGCACCCTTACAATCTCTGACATAGGCGATGACAGCAAGCCCAAAGGATAATAGTCTCTCAAATCCTTTTTAGAGGTGAACGGCAACTTAACAATATCCTCTATTGTATTTATGTCGCCCGGCATAACACCTGCCTCCTGCATACGCTTGCGGTAAGGCTCACAATTAAAATAAACCCTCTCCAGCACCTTTTTCAGTCTTTCTCCTTGAAGTTGCATACGCTCATCGCGTGACATGCACTCCGCTTTCTCATTCCAAATCATAGTCATCAAAATATATTACCTTGCAAATTTACTACTTTTTAATGAAAAGCATAGCAAAACGGGTCAAAGTTTTTTTGAAAACCTTGACCCGTTGATTCAATAAATCACTATCTTTGCAATGCAATGACAAGGGAATTTTCATTAGAGTCAGAATACAAGCCCACAGGTGACCAAGTTGATGCCATAGCTCAACTTACAGAGGGCGTGCTGCGTGGAGAGGAGAACCAGACACTGTTAGGCGTTACAGGGTCAGGCAAGACCTTTACCATTGCCAATGTAATAAATAATGTAAACCGCCCCACCCTTGTTCTGAGTCACAATAAGACACTTGCAGCCCAACTTTACTGTGAATTCAAGGCTTTTTTCCCAAATAATGCCGTTGAGTACTACGTTTCATACTATGATTACTATCAGCCTGAGGCTTATCTTCCCAACACCGATACCTACATTGAAAAAGACCTTGCCATTAATGAGGAGATTGACCGCCTGCGGCTCTCTGCCATTCAGTCATTGCTTTCAGGCAGAAGAGATGTAATTGTGGTATCGTCAGTCAGTTGCATTTACGGAATTGGCAACCCTGAAGACTTTACGCAGAACACCATTGAACTTAATGTTGGTCAAAAGGTGAACAGAGATGAATTGCTACGCCGCCTTGTAAGGGCAATGTACGTGCGTAATGACATTGAATTTCAGAGAGGTACATTCCGTGTAAAAGGTGACACCCTTGACATTTGGCTTGCATTTACTGATGCCATAATACGCATTATCTTTTGGGATAATGAGATTGATTCCATTGAACTGCTTGACTGCTTTACACTTAACACTGTTGAAACGCTGAACAACTACCGCATTGCCCCGGCAAACATTTTTGCCTCAACAAAAGAGAATACAGAGAGAGCCATAAGGGAAATTGAACTTGACCTTGGCAAAGAGGTTGAAAAAATGAACTCATACGGCAAGGAGTATGAGGCACGCAGACTATATGAACGCACTACATACGACCTTGAAATGATGCGTGAGATTGGCTACTGTGCAGGAATTGAGAACTATTCAAGATATTTTGACGGACGTGAGCCAGGCACACCGCCGTTTTGTCTGATGGATTTCTTTCCAAAAGACTTTCTGATGGTGATAGATGAAAGCCATGTGTCTATACCACAAATAAAGGCAATGTACGGCGGAGACCACAGCAGAAAGAACATTCTTGTTGAATATGGGTTCAGAATGGAGTCTGCAAAAGATAACAGACCGCTTAAGTTTGAGGAATTTGAGAGTAAGAAGAAGCAGACTATCTTTGTTAGTGCAACCCCTGAAGAGTATGAACTTGAAAAAAGCGGTGGCGTTGTTGTAGAGCAGGTTATAAGGCCTACAGGGCTGTTAGACCCTGAAATAATAGTAAAGCCAAGCAAAAACCAGATAGATGACCTTCTTGAAGAGATTGCCCAAAGAGCGGAGAACGATGAACGCGTGCTTGTTACAACCCTTACAAAACGTATGGCGGAGGAACTTACTGATTTTTTGCTAAAGAACGGAGTAAGAGCCACTTACATACATTCAGACATTGACACCCTTGAGAGGGTGCAGATTCTTAATGACCTAAGAGCCGGCATCTACGATGTTTTGGTTGGTGTAAACCTGCTACGTGAGGGACTTGATTTACCACAAGTTTCACTTGTTGCCATTCTTGATGCAGACAAAGAGGGGTTCTTACGTTCTCACCGTTCCCTTACGCAGACAGCAGGACGTGCCGCCCGTAATGTCAATGGTAAAGTGATTATGTACGCCGATACCATAACCCGTAGCATGCAGATGACCATTGATGAAACCAACCGCCGCCGTGCCAAACAAAAGGCGTATAATAAGGCAAACGGAATAATACCTACATCAGCATTCAGTAACGGAGCCTCACCTCTTGCCGCCACATCATCTCAACCCGAATCACCGATTAACCGAATTAACGTGCAAGCCGAATACAGACAAACTTGTTTGTATGTTGAGGCGAAGCCGTTAATCACGGCGTAGCCGTAATCACCGATTCACCAATAGAGAAACGAGTTTAACAAAATATTTATTAACCATTTAAACTAAAATTAACTTATGAGAAAACAAAATTATTCCGCTCCCGTATTGGAGCAAGTAAGAATGGAGGCAGAAACGCCTGTGATGCAGACATCAGGCGGTCCTGTTTCAAGAGGCGTAAGTGCCACATTAAGTGCCATAGACAATTGGTAACCAAAGTTATTAACAACTAAAAAAAGAAAAGCAAATGAAAAAATTTACTTATTTGGCTACCATGCTATTAGTAATGGCAGGAGCCGTATCATGTGAGAAGAAAGCAGAAGTAAAAGAGCCTACACCTCAACCTACGGGCGTAATGCGTCAGGTAACAATAAGTGCAGGTCAGGCAGCAGAAAAGACCAGCGTATATAAAGGAAACCTCACTTGGTCAGATGGAGATAAACTGAACATAGTGCCTACAGCAGGGGAATTTGAAGCCGTAGCATTGGAAATGGCAAGTGAACCGGGTGGGGCATCCGCTACATTCCAAGGCTCAATAGATTCCGCTATAGAGGACAACACTCCGCTATATGGCTGGGCAGGCGGTAATTGGACATACAACAGCGGTATATTCACCATTGAAATGCCTGATGCACAGACATACGTAGAGAATGGACTTGCAGAGGATGCATATCCTTCAATAGGTACAGGTACAATAAATGACGGCATATCACTTAGCAATCCGTTTGGTGTATTGCGTATTGATGTAAAGGTTGAGCTTGTTGGTTCAGTCAAGAGCATTGTATTGGAGTCTGCATCAAAAAACCTTGCTGGAACATTCACCGTAAACCCTAACAATGGATTTGCAGTATCAGAAGGCTCTTCAAAAGCAGTAACACTGAGTTGTGAAAACGCTGTTGCATTATCAACAGATGGCGTTACATTCCGTATTGTTATTCCTGCAGGGGAGTATGCAGCCAATGACCTAACTGCAACATTAAAGGATGAAAACGGAGCAGTATTATTGGATGCCACATGGGCTGATGCTACAGAAGTGGAACAAGGTAAATCTACAACAAAGTTTATAATTGGTAGAGGTATTGCAAAAAGAACAGACGATATAGATGTAAATTGGGTTCAGCTATGGGAGAATGGTCCTAAGTGGGCTGAGTATAATGTAGGAGAGGATAATGGCGATGGCTCATACGGATGTGGCGGTTACTTCGCTTGGAAGGGAAATGAAACCAGAGGTTCTAAGGAGACAGTAAATGATACTGCTACAGCCCTGTGGGGTTCCAACTGGCGTATGCCTACAAGTGAAGAATTGCAGGCTCTTATTGACAATTGTGATGTAGAGTGGACAGACAACTATAATAGTACAGGCAAAGCAGGTAATGTATATAAAGGACAGGGAGAATACTCTGGCAACTCCGTCTTTTTCCCTGCCGCGGGCAACTACCACACCAGTGGCATACTCATCAACACAGGCATTGTCGGCTACTATTGGAGTTCTACGCCTGATGGCAGTGACAGCGCCTACGACTTGATCTTCATCTCAGGCAATCAGGCCGTGGGCAGCTTCGACTGCGGCTACGGGTACTCTGTGCGTGCGGTTTTGATGGAGTAATAAATTAGTGGACAGTGAGTTCACTTCCGTCCTACTAGAATCAAACAGGGTCAAGGCTAAAAACCTTGACCCTGTTTGTTGTATATAATAGGGTGTAATTTTTTTTTGATTTTTGCTCTCGTTTTTGTAACTTTGTCGCCATCAAGCATAGATGTTTTGAGTTATGGAGGCAACGCTTAGGAACTACCCGTTAGGGATATACACTTTCAAGGATATAGTTGAAGGCGGTTACTTTTATGTGGATAAGACCGGTTATGTGCATAACATAGCCAACAAATACAGGTATGTGTTTCTGAGTCGTCCTCGCAGGTTTGGAAAGTCCCTGCTTGTAGATACATTGCAGTGCTATTTTGAGGGCAGAAAGGAGTTGTTTGCAGGCTTGAAAGCGGATGAACTTGAAAAGGATTGGGTAAAGTACCCTGTGCTAAGGTTTGATATGAGCTCTATTAAATCAATGAACCCACAAGAGGTGAAAAGCAGCCTCAGCCTAATGATTGGCGAGTATGAGAAGGTTTATGGAAGGAATGAAATGGAGGTCACTTTAGGCAACAGACTTGAAGGTGTTATAAAGCGTGCTTACACTCAGACAGGTCAAAAGGTGGTGCTTCTCATAGACGAGTATGACTCCGCACTGCTTAAGGTTATGCACAACAAGCCTGTGTTTGAGGAGTTAAGAGATATGCTCCGCAACTTCTACGGACCCATAAAAATATGTGACGCATTGTTGCGTTTCGGATTCATAACGGGCATAACCAAATTCTCACAGCTAAGCATATTCTCTGAGATAAACAACCTTACCAACATAAGTATGCTACCCGATTATGACGGACTGTGCGGCATAACCAAGGATGAGTTGCTAACGCAGTGCAAGCCTGATATTCAGGTATTTGCAGATGAAATAGAAGTCAGTTTTGACGATGCAGTAGCAAAACTTACAGAAAATTATGATGGCTATCATTTCTCAAAAGGGAAGAAAGAGGTAATGACAGAGGTATTCAACCCGTTCAGTCTTATAAACGCATTCAGTGCCAAGAGTATAGGTCAGTACTGGTTCAGTTCAGGCACGCCTACGTTCCTGTTTGGTGAAATGCGCAAGCACAAAGAGGAACTGCAGGACATAGAGGGCAGACGTCTGAATGAAGATGGTTTCAATATCTCCCCTGAGACCGCAGAATCCGCCCTTCCTGTGCTGTATCAGAGCGGATACCTGACCATAAAGGCATACAACACCATCTCTGGCATATATACATTGGGATTCCCAAATAAAGAGGTTAAAAATGGTTTTCTGAAAGGTTTTCTTCCGCAAGTGTCAAATCTCCCGTCACAGATGGGAAGCAATATGCTCATTAAAGTGGTTGATGCTCTCTACGCCGATGACATAGACACCGCACTCACAGAGATAAAGGCATACATAGCCGCCATTCCGTACTACTATGAGAACAAGACGGAGCCTGCGTTCCAGACAATAATGTACCTAATACTCACGCTTCTTGGACAGAATATGAGGGTTGAGGTTCCGTTTGCCGTAGGCAGGACAGACGCTATACTTGAGACCACAAACACAGTCTATATAATAGAGTACAAGGTTGATAAGTCAGTAGATATTGCACTACAGCAGATAGACGATATGCACTACGCAGACCCATACCTTGCAGACCCACGCCGCAAGCTGAAGGTGGGCATAAACTTCACCACGGAATCACGCACCATAGAGAGTTGGAAAACGGTGGAAGTCAAATGACGTTCTAATCCATTTTATATGTCATTTTTGTTAACCGATATTTAGTTGTATTTGCTCTATGTAGCTGAGCAGGTCATCACGTCCGACACTTGTGACGGAAGATGAAATGAAGACTGGGGGAAGTGTCTCCCAATCTTCTTTTAGTCTGTTCCTGTAAACCTCTAAATTGGTGTTTAAGGTGCTTTTTGACAGTTTGTCTGTCTTTGTAAAGACTATTGAAAACGGAATGCCGTTCTCTCCAAGCCAAGTAATAAACTCTATATCAATTTTCTGAGGTTCAAGACGGCTGTCAACAAGCACAAAAAGATTTGCAAGTTGCTCTCTTTCCATAATGTAGCCCTCAATCATACGGCGTAACTCTTCACGCTGTTTTTTGCCACGCTGGGCAAATCCGTATCCTGGCAAATCAACCAAATGCCAATTGTCATTTACAAGAAAATGATTTATTAATAAAGTTTTACCAGGTGTGGAGCCTGTAAGTGCAAGCCCTTTCTTACCTGTCAGCATATTTATCAGAGATGACTTGCCCACATTAGACCTGCCAATAAAAGCATATTCAGGCAGGTTTGATTTTGGACAATCACTCACCTTTGGACTGCTCTTTACAAATGTAGCACTCTTAATAATCATAATACCTTTATCCTTAACCCTTGTTCCTTTAACCTATTTTTATTATCTTTGCAACTGCAAAGATAGTAAAAATGCAGTCATATCCGTCATATCTGCTTGAAAATGCCGTAAATCAGCTTTCAAAACTGCCTGGAGTGGGCAGAAAGTCTGCATTGAGGCTTGCCCTGCATCTGCTAAGGCAGGATTCACAGCAGGTGAATGATTTTGCACAATCAATACTTCTTCTTAAGAATGAGGTCAAGTACTGTAAAGTGTGCCGTAACATTTCAGACAGCGATGTATGCAGTATCTGTTCTGACCCAAAACGCGATGCCACAACAGTTTGTGTGGTTGAAACCATAAAGGAGGTTATGCTTATTGAAGAGACGGAACAATACAAGGGCTTGTATCATGTACTTGGCGGAGTGATAAGCCCGATGGACGGCATCAAGCCTTCCGACCTTGAAATAAAAAGTCTTGTTGACAGAGTGTCAAAAGGGGAGATAAAGGAGATTGTGTTTGCATTAAGTCCTACAATGGAGGGAGACACAACAGCATACTACATAGCACGCAAACTACAAGGCACTAACGTTAAAATGACAACTATAGCACGTGGAATCTCTGTTGGCGATGAACTCCAATACTCTGATTCAGTTACCCTTGGCAGGTCAATTCTTGACAGACAGGAGTACAAGATGTAATATTTTTAATTTTTATGAAAGTTTGCATTGCAGAAAAGCCATCAGTGGCAAGGGAGATAGCGGCGGTTTTGGGAGCAACCCAAAGACATGACGGCTATATGGAGGGGAACGGGTATCAGGTTACCTGGACATACGGACATCTGTGCACACTTAAGGAACCTCACGAATATAATGAGCGTTGGAAGGCGTGGCGAATGAGTGAGATTCCAATGATACCTGAAAAATTTGGCATAAGGGTTATGGATGATGAAAGGGTGCAAAAGCAGTTCAAGGTAATAGAGAAACTCTTTAATGAGGCTGATGAAATTATAAACTGCGGCGATGCCGGACAGGAGGGTGAGGTTATACAACGATGGGTACTGCAATGCACCAAAGCAAAGAAACCCGTAAAACGCCTTTGGATTTCATCTCTTACAGAAGAGGCAATAAAAGAGGGGTTCAACAATCTTTATGATTCTTCTAAGTTTGACACCCTGTTTGCGGCAGGCTGTGCAAGAGCCATTGGAGATTGGCTACTTGGCATAAATGCAACACGCTTATATACAATTAAATACGGAAACGGCAAAGGCGTTTTGAGCGTGGGCAGGGTGCAAACCCCTACCCTTGCTCTTGTTGTAAAAAGACAAAAGGAGATAGACAATTTTGTGCCTCAGCCATATTGGGAACTTAAAACCGTTTACCGCAATGTCACATTCAGTGTAAAACAAGGCAGGTTTGACAAAAAAGAGGATGCTGAAAAGGCTTTGCATGATATTGAGGGAAAGGAGTTTGAGGTTACATCGGTGGAGAAAAAGAACGGAAAGGAACTTGCCCCTCGTCTGTTTGACCTTACATCACTGCAAGTAGAGTGCAATAAGCGTTTTGGTTATAGTGCTGAAAAGACATTACAGATAATACAAAGCCTCTATGAAAAGAAACTTGCCACATACCCAAGAGTGGACACTACATATCTTCCAAACGATGTTTACCCTAAAATACCTCAAATCCTTGCAGGTATAACCCCATATCAGAAATTTACAGAGCCGTTAAAAGGCGTTAAACTCAGAAAGGACTCCACCGTCTTTAATGACAAGAAGGTTACTGACCACCATGCCATAATACCAACGGGCAAGTTCTTTAACAATTTCACGCCTGATGAGAAATGGGTGTATGACCTTATTGTACGCAGGTTCATTGCCGTTTTCTACCCTGACTGTAAAGTTGCGAACACTGTGGTTGAAGGCAAAAGCGCCGATGTGGAGTTTCGTGTATCGGGGAAGGTGATACTTGAACCTGGATGGAGAGTCCTGTTTCCAAATGACAAGGCAGAGAAAAAGGACGATGAAGCGGAAGTGCTGCCTGATTTTACAGAAGGAGAGAAAGGTCCTCACACCCCATCTTTGGCAGAGAAAATGACACAACCGCCAAAGTACTATTCTGAGGCAAGTCTGTTAAGGGCAATGGAGACGGCAGGCAAGACCGTTGATGATGAGGAGTTGCGTGACCTTATGAAAGAGAACGGCATAGGACGTCCGTCAACACGTGCGGCCATTATTGAAACTTTGTTCAAGAGAAACTATATTGTCAGAGACAAAAAACGCATTGTAGCCACAAAAACAGGAATAGCACTTATTGACACCATTGAAAATGAACTGCTTAAGAGTGCAACGCTTACAGGTATGTGGGAAAAGAAGATGCGTGACATAGAGCACGGCACATACTCAATGGAGACCTTTATGGGAGAACTTAAGAGTATGGTGCAGGAGGTTTCATCAGAAGTGAAAAACTCTCAAGGCAAAAAGATTAATATTTAGAAAAAATTTCTTAATTTTGTAGTTTTATGAATCATAAAACTAATAACGTAAAATATATATTATGAAAAAAACAGCTTTACTTCTATCTTTTATTTCTGCAACACTAACCTTGTTTGCACAGTCTTTCACTCCTGACCAAGTGAATCAATGCTACAGTGATTTTGGAGATAACGTAACCTTTATCTTTGATGAAGGTCTGTATGGCATGCAGCCACAAAGAGTGTACGTTACAGGCGAATTCCGCAATTGGGATTCATCAACAGAAGTTGGACCTTGGGAACTAAAAAAGGTTGGGAACCAATGGGTTCTCTCTTTTGACAACACAGATGAGGCTGTAATAAAGTCAAACTCACAGTTCAAGTTCCGCACAAATGACGGAGACTGGATTGACCCATGGAGCGGTGCACCAAACCAAAAGAACGGTAATCTTGTATTCAAGCCACAGGCTGAAGTGTTCCAAATGAAAGCGGAATTAAAGTTATCAGGCATTATATGGGCTGAAATTGGAGACGGCAGAACTACAAAAATAGAGGATTACAGATTGACCGATGCACAAGGTAAAGAGATTAAGATAGCGGGAGTAATGCCAAACGGTGCACGCACCACACTTATCACGCCTGCTGAACCAATTGATATAAGAAGAGTCTATTACCTTGAATTTTTACCGCTTAAGCAAAAGGCTTTCTGCTCATATGACGGCTGGTTCCGTGAAGTTTACTCCACTAAGGAATTGGGTGCCAATGTAGATGACAGCACTACTGTTTTCCGTGTATTTGCACCACGTGCAACAAATGTGGTTCTATATCTTTACAATGACAAGAATGACTCTATTCCAACACTTGGAGAGTTTGAAATGACAAAGGACAAAGACGGAGTTTGGGAGTATTCTTTTGACAAAGACCTTGCAGGAGTATGGTACGATTTTACCGCTCATGGATTCAATGACCCAGGCAACAGATTTTATGAAACTCATCCGGTTCATATAAATGATCCGTATGCCCGCGTAAGCGATGACACTTTTGGGAAGTGCAGGGTTTGGCATCGTACCGTGCCAGCCACACCACTTGCAAACGGCATTCCAGCAATGAAAGATGTAATCTCATACGAGGTTCATGTACAGGACTTTACAGACAAGCTTCCACTTCCTGACAGTCTGAAGGGAACTATGAAAGGAATGATTACCCCTGGACTCAAAAACAAAAAGGGAGAGCCTATTGGATTTGACTATCTTGTTGATTTAGGTGTAAATACAATCCATCTCCAGCCAATGCAGGAGTATCTTCATATCCCCGATGCAGAATGGCAAGAGGCATTTAAGGATGACTCATTTATGATTGCCCAAGGCATTGCAAATGAGAATTATCAGTGGGGATACAGAACTTCATTTGCAATGGCGGTTGAAAGCCGTTACAGAGTAAAGGGTTCTGATAACGGAAGTGAACGTGACCAATTCCGTGATTTGGTTCAGGCGTTCCACGATAAAGGCATCGCTGTAATAATTGACTTGGTTCCAAACCATACGGCAGAAGATATGGAGGGTCATAATTGGAACTTCAATTTCAACGGCTTTGACAAACAGTATTATTACCGCACTAAGAATTTTGAGCATATAGGTGGCTACGGCAATGAAATAAAGACAGAAAACCGTCCTATGACACAACGCTGGCTTATTGACCAATGTATGTATTTCATTAATGAATTTGGCATTGACGGTTTCCGCATTGACCTTGCAGGTCAGATGGACCAACAGACCCTTTTGAAACTGAAAGAGACAATAGGCTATGACAAGATTCTTTACGGAGAGCCTTGGATTGGTTCAAATGACCCTGAATATGAAAATAATCCTGATTGGGATTGGTATAAGGAAGATGCTCCTATCTGCTACTTCCAAGATGAGAGCCGTAACGCTTACAAGGGTGCCACATTTGACCTCAAAGACCCAAAAACTGACCGTGGATGGGCTGGTGGCAAGTTCTCTGAAAGAGCCAATGTAATGAAGGGCTTGACTTGCACATACAAGGAGGACAAGAACCCTTGCAGTGGCATTACATATCTTGATATTCATGACAATTTTGCACTTGCTGACCAATTTGGAGGTGCAGACTTTGACGGCAGAACACATGTTGACCAAAAGGAATACAAAATAGCCGCAACCCTTATGTATACCACTGTAGGTCCTATTGTATGTCATGGCGGTTCTGAGATTATGAGAAGCAAGGCTCATGCCCCAATGCAGGAAATTGTAAAGCATACGCCAAACTACAATGTATATTTCCACGGATACCGCGATTCATATAACTGCCGTGAGGCTAATGATTATCAATGGGAACAAGTTGGACAAAAGCCAAACAAGGAGAACAAAAATGACTATGCAAACATGCTGGCATTCTGGAAAGGCTTGAACAGATTGCGTTCTTCTGAGTACGGCAAAGTGTTCCGCACATGTGATGTTCTACCTGAAGATTACTATAAATGGTATGCACCTGAAGATAAGGAGAGTGTGCTTGGTTATATGGTTGATAACAAGGTACTTGTACTTATAAATGGTGGAGATTTCGGTTACACCTTCAACATTAATCTGCCACAAGGTAACTGGAAACTTATAGGCACTATGGATGAAATCAACCTTGATGGTGTAAAATCAAAGAACAAGACATTAAAAGATTTTGCCGAGACCGGAAGCGTAATGGTGGAAGGCAAGGGATTGTATATTTTCATTTATGAATAAGATTATTTTAACAGGTGACCGCCCTACCGGCAAGTTACATATAGGGCATTATGTGGGTTCTTTACGCCGTAGAGTGACTCTGCAAAATTCAGGAGAGTATGATAAAGTGCTTATTATGATTGCTGATGCACAGGCACTTACTGACAACGCTGACAATCCTGGCAAAGTAAGGGATAACATTATTGAAGTTGCTCTTGATTATCTTGCCTGCGGACTTGACCCAAACAAAAGCACGCTCTTCATACAGTCAATGATACCTGAGCTATGTGAACTCACATTCTATTATATGAATCTTGTTTCAGTGGCACGCCTTCAGCGTAACCCTACTGTAAAGACAGAGATAAAGATGCGTGGATTTGCTGATGAGAGCATACCTGTAGGTTTCTTTACCTACCCTATTTCTCAAGCGGCTGACATAACCGCATTTAAGGCAACCACGGTTCCTGTTGGAATAGACCAAGCCCCTATGATTGAGCAATGCACGGAGATTGTACGCCGTTTTAACAATACCTACGGAGAAACTCTTGTTGAGCCAAAGATACTGTTGCCTGACAATCAGGCTTGTATGAGACTACCAGGCATTGACGGAAAGGCAAAGATGAGCAAATCTCTTGGAAACTGCATATACCTTAGCGAAGAAGCGGATTCACTTACTCAAAAGGTGCGTTCAATGTACACAGACCCTACGCACATAAAAGTTACAGACCCTGGAAAACTTGAAGGGAATGTAGTCTTTACATATCTTGACGCTTTTTGTAAGACAGAACACTTCACGGAATTCTTACCTGAATATCAAAACCTACAGGAATTAAAAGACCACTACACACGTGGCGGACTTGGAGACATGAAGGTTAAGAAATTCTTGGGTCAGATTCTTGAAGAGGAACTTGCCCCTATCAGGGAACGCAGAAAAGAGTTTGCAAAAGACCCTGCTGCAGTTTATGAAATCTTAAGGAAAGGTAGCATTTCAGCCAGGGAAATTGCAGCAAAGACACTTGATGAAGTTAAAGATGCAATGAGAATCAACTATTTCAAGTGATTCTTTTTATCAGCACGCTTTTTCAAATATAATTGCAGGGAGTTTAAGTTATTGTGGAACACGCAATATAAACCTCCTGCAATTGCATTTATAGGAGCAAGGAATGTATATGCAACCCAAATTATGTAGGCTGTGTTCTTTTGCCCCAATGCCTGTCCTGCCGTAACTCTCTCATTATAGAAATCCCCCACTTTCCATCCAAACCAAAATTGTGCTATACAACTCAGCAATGTTGCAACAGCGATTCCAATAAAGGTAATTAGAGTTACATTACTGTGGAAAAACGCTTTTGTGGCTATGGCTATGGCTAAAGGCAGCAATACAATCCATATATAAAACGCCCAATCATTTTGTTGCAGCAACCACTTATGAAACTTAGGCATTGTGTATCGCACTATCCATGCCAAAAACAGAGGTCCTATCAGTAGCGGGAACATCTTTGATGTCAATGACAGAAACATGCTGAGAAATGTTGACTGCTCCGCAGGATTAAGCAGTGGCACAAACAAAGGTATCACTATTGCCGCCATCAGATTGCTTAATATGACGTAAGTTGAGCATTTTGGTATGCTTCCGCCAAGCCTGTATGTAATTATTCCTGCGGCAGTTGCTGTAGGACATACAAAACAACAGAAAGCAGCCTCAGCAAACACCTTCCAATCACCGCCAATGTACAATGCGATACATGCAAACACTGATGATACAATTATCTGAATCAGGAGCAACCATATATGCCACTTCTGTAATCTTAAGTCTGAAAACGCCACATTACAAAAAGTAAGGAAGAGCATAATAAAAATCAGTACAGGTTGCAACACGGCAACCACCGCATTTACTACGGCGTGGGTATCGGGGCTGAAACCACCGTAATGAAAAATAATATAGGCATTGAAACCCACCAATATTGCTATTGGAAGTGTCCAATTTTTAACAAATTGTAATATTTTATCAAAATGTGTCACTATTAAATCAAAAGTACTACAAAATTATGAAAAAAATCAGTAACTTTACAAGTTATTATGCAATAAGGTGAATTGAAACACTTAAAATTTCTCATACTTTCATTTGTTTTGTGTATGACAAGCATTTCCATCTATGCTGAAACATACACAGGACTTGTTACAGACTCCATTACAGGTGAAATTCTTCCGTTCATTTCAATTCAGATAGAAGGAACTATGTTTGGTGACGAAACTGACATTGACGGAAATTTTACAATAAAGGCGGAACCTTCACAAAAACTTATTTTCACATTCTTAGGATACAACACCAAGACCATTGCCCTAAAAAACTACCCTATGGGTAAAAAAATCAACGTCAAATTAAGACCTACTGACTATCAGTTGGCAGAGGTTCAGGTAACTGCAAAAAACTCATATTCAAAGAAAAACAATCCTGCCGTTGATTTAATAAAGAGAATCATATCTGAGAAAAAGGAGAATACGCTTGAAAACTGCAAATACTACCAACGTGATGCGTATGAGAAAATGGTGACTGGATTTACTGATTTCTCTGAAAAAATATCCAATACATTAGGTATAAATGACATAACAAAACAATCGGACACTTCAATAGTCAGCGGAAAGACCACTTTGCTTATGACATTGAAGGAGAAGAGCATGACACAATACTACAGGCAGAATCCTAAAACCCACAAACAGATTGTCAAAGGAAAATCAAGTCAGGGTATTGATGATGAAATTTTTGGAGAAGACTGGCTCAATTCCTATTTGACAGAACTGTTTAAGGATGTGGACATTTATAGCGGTAGTATTATGATTGGATTCAAACCATTTGTGGGTCCGCTATCATCAATGGCACCTGATTTCTATAAGTTCTTCATCAAAGATACAATTGCCGTTGACTCCACAAAATACATCAGGTTAGGATTCACGCCGTTCAACTCTGCCAATTACGGCTTTATGGGATTCATTACCGTAGATTCAGCCACTCTTGCCATAAAGAATGTAAGTATTGATGTTCCTAAAAAGACAAACATAAACTTTATTGACGGGCTACATATTGAGCAGAATTTCAACAAGAACGACAAAGGCATAATGGAATTGACCGATGACCGTCTTGTTTCAGAACTTGCTATTGTACAAGGCACACAAAGTGTTTATGTTGAAAGAAAGAGGACTTTTTCAAACTATATTTTCAATGAGCCTAACGATTCCATATTACGTAGTTTTTCAGGAGAAGAGCTTGTACTCAGAGATGCAGAAACGCAGGATAGCACTTTCTGGCAGGCACAACGCTCCGATTCTCTGTCATTCAATGAATCAAAAATGGCGGCATTGATAACAAAACTTCAGAAAAACCCTGTTGTAAAAGGAATAATGTGGATTGCTGAAACACTTATAAAAGGATACATCAGAACAGACAAGGTCAGCAAGTTTGACATTGGTCCCGTATATTCAATGTTCAGTACAAGTGCGGTTGAAGGATTCAGACTTAAAGTGTGTGGAGAGACAACCGCAAATCTGTTCCCTAATTTCTTTGCAAGCGGATATATGGCTATGGGATTTGGAGACAACAGAATAAAATACGGAGGCACATTGGAATATTCATTCAATGAAAAGAAATATCACCCAAGAGAATTCCCCGTACATTCTTTGGCATTATCAGGAGAGGATGACATAAAGACCATAGGAGAGCAACCTGCCGGAACTTTGGCAGACAACCTTTTCTACTCCATTAAGCGTATGGCTGTAAGAACGGTAATGTATTACAAAAAAGGTAAACTTACATACACGTTTGAGAGCAGAAGCGGATTCTCCGTACAGCCATGGATTCACTATGAAATTGATGAAAGTGCAGGCATTCTTTCATTCAAAAGACCTATTGCTGACAAACCTGGAGAATTTGAGAACCTGCAATATCTGCACAATAATGAGTTAGGTATAAAACTCAGGTTTGCACCAAAAGAGAAAATTGTCCAAGGACGTATATATCGTTTTAACCTAAAAAACCCGCACCCTGTGTTTGAGCTTACGCATAAGGCAAGTTTTCCTGGCATACTGAACTGTGAATACGGTTACCAGACAACTGAACTCAAATACTTGCAGAGATTTTTCATGAATGCCTATGGCAGAATTGACCTGCTTGTCAAGGCAGGGAAAGTATGGACAGGCAACGTTCCTTACCCGTACCTTATGATGCCCAACGCAAACACATCATTTACCATAATGGAGGAATCGTTCAGTCAGGTAAATCCGCTTGAATTTGTGGCGGACAATTACGCATCGTTAGACATATGTATAAACACAAACCTGCTTTTCAATTCTATTCCAGGCGTTAAAAAACTGCTGTTGAGAGAGGTGTTCGGATTCAAACTATATTGGGGTCACTTGTCCAACAAGAACAACCCTGCATACAATTCAAATCTACTGTTGTTCCCTGAAGGCACCTACGCAATGGATTGGCATGAGCCTTATATGGAATTCAGTGTAGGTATTGACAATATTCTAAAGGTTTTGAGAATTGATTACGTACGAAGAATAAATTACCTGAACCACCCTAATATATGGGCAAATGGTGTCAGAGTATCATTAAATTTCCAATTTTAATAACAAAGATGAAAACAAGACTGATTCTTTTAGCAATTGCATCCATTGTGTTGTTTGCATCGTGTAACGCTGGAAGGGGTTATGAGATTAAGGTTACATCACCAAATGTAATGAATGACACATTACGCCTTGCTCTGTACACTATGGGCAGCCTAATGAACAAGGATTCCGTTATTCTTGACTCAAAAGGCAAGGGTATTTTGAAAGGTAAGGAGCCTCTGAAACAAGGCAACTATGTGCTTTATCTTTCAGACGGAACCTACACCGATGTCATAATTGGCACAGACCAACGTTTCAGCGTGCAACTTGACACTCTTGACATGCCTTACAATGTGCGCTTTAAGGGAGCAAGACAGACAGAGGATTTCTATGACTACTCAATGCTGTTTTTCAGGAACAAAAGCAAGGTACAGAAACTTGGAGAACAGGCTCAAACAGCAACAGAAGAGGAGCGTAATGAAATTATGTCAGAAATGGAAGCCATTACAAAAAAGGTGCAAGACGTAAAGGATTCACTTGTCAAAGTATATGACGGAGAAATGACAGCCGTATTCCTAAAAGGTTATGATATGGTGACACCTCCGGAATTTGAGACATCTGAAAATTACTACGCCTTTTTCAGAGACCATTTCTTTGACAATATTGATTTGGCTGATGAGCGTTCATACCACACTCCGTATATAAGACAACGAATTGACACTTATCTCAATAAAGTTCTTGTACAAACATACGATTCCATTATCCCTAATGCCATAAGACTTTGTGATGCAAGTGCCGCCAACGATTCCGCATTTAAGATTATGACAAGTTATATGCTCCGATACGCCACAAACTATGACATACCTGGATTCTTGGACATGCGTCATATTATGGGAATTGACAATCTTATAGTGGAACTTGCTGACAGATACTACCTTAACGGCAGGGCATTTTGGGCTGATTCCACTCAAATAGCATCGCTGAAGAAAAAGGCGGACAAAATACGCTACTGTCAGATAGGAAAACCAGCCGTAAACATTCCAATTGCCAATATTGCAGGCGAATATGATTCCCTTTACAACAAATGCGGAACTGTTTTCACCGTACTTGTATTCTACGAGCCTGATTGCGGGCATTGTCAGAAAAGACTTCCCATTATTGCAGATTTTTACAAGCAGTATGAAAATGATGAGCGTATAAATGTAATTGCATTCTGCATGAAGGACACAAAGAATGAGTGGCTTGATTTCATTAAGACATACAATACCGGTAATCTTATAAATGTCTGGGACCCTGAACGCAAGTCAAATTATTGGACAAACTTTGACACCTCAGAGACCCCGATGATTTACATTCTTGACGCTGACCGCCGCATAGAGGCGAAAAATCTGGAGCCGGAGCAACTATACGGAGTAGCGGCGTATAAAATGAGAAATGAGAAATGAGATTGGAAAATAGACCACTGAAAATAGGATTGTTTAATGAGTGCTTTCCACCTATTCAGGACGGAGTGGCACAGGTAGTTGAGAACTACGCACGTTTGTTAACGGAGAGAGGAAACGATGTCACGGTTGCCACAGCCAAAGTGCCGTTTTTTGCGTACCCTGCAACATATCATGTCAAAAACATTGCCTCAATTCCTGTTTTACCAAGGCTTCCGTACAGAGTAGGACTTCCTATCTGGATGGTACCATTTCAACCTATTTTGAGATTCAGAAGTGATATAATTCACCTTCACTCTCCGTTTACAGCAGGTAGAATTGCCATAAGACTTGGCAAAAAATACAACATTCCTGTAGTGGCAACCTTCCATTCAAAGTTCAAAGATGACTTTAAGCACTCTGTAAAATTTGATGCAGTTGCCGATTTTATGGTCAGGCACATTTTAGAAGTATTTGAAGCGGCAGATGAAGTTTGGGTGCCACAAGAGGGCGTTTATGACATAATGAAGAGTTACGGATATAAGGGGAAGGTTGAAGTTGTGCCAAATGCCGTTGACTACGATGTTTCAGATGAAGATTACACAGAGATAAGACATCAAGCAAGAAAGATGCTTCATCTTGACGACAATGTTCCCTGCCTTCTTTTTGTTGGACAAATAACAAAAGAGAAACGTGTTGATTATATATTAAACGCACTTGAAGAACTAAAAAAACGCAATTTCAAATTCCACGCCTATTTCATAGGACGCGGGTATTGGGCAGAAGAATTAAGATTAGGCATTTTGACAAAAAGACTGCGTGATTGCGTTGAGTACAGGGGTCAGATTTCTGACCGTTCGGCACTTCAACTATATTATGCGGCATCTGACTTGTTTCTATTCCCGTCTCTGTATGACACATTCGGCATAGTGATAAGAGAGGCTGCCGTTCACCGCACACCGTCAGTTCTTATGAGTGACGCCTTATGCTCAAAAGGCATTGCGGGAGGAGAGAACGGGTATATCATTGATGAAACAACGCCAAAAGGATATGCTGAAAAAATCATAAATATTTTGGAAAACAACAATCTATATAATAAAATCAGCAAAAATGCTGCATCTACGCTTGGATTGACATGGTCCAAACTGATGCCGGAGGTGGAGGACAGGTATAGACACTTAATTCAAAGAATAGTGAATAGTTAATAAATGAGAAAGGAGAAAGGAGAAATGAGAAAGGAGAAAGGAGACTGTTACTAGGAATGAGAGCAGAACTCTTTGAGTAGCGAGAGCAGAGTGAACTTGTTCACTATGCCGAGTCACGAGAAAGAGTCACAGAAAGTAACCAAGTTTACTTGAGTTATGCCGAATGACGAAGTAACATGGTTAAAACGGAGTTTTAACAAATGAGAGATGTTTTCCCACGTGACTAATTAATTATGAGCGAGACAGAAAACATAGTACAATCAAGGCTGAAGACCAAACACATAGTACTTCCTATTGTATTTGGACTGATTGGTATATGTTGGATGTTTGTATCGGAGTTCAAATCATTTGGAGAGGTATGGCTGCCTGACTACATAAACGGATACGCTTCATTATTTATATTGTGTGCCATATTGATGGTCATAATAAAGGACGGGGCTGGAATGTGGAGGCTATATTTGCTTAGCAATAAACAAATTTCATTTAACGGACTGTTCAGAATTAGAATGCTGTATGAGTTTACATCGGCTGTAACACCTTCTGCGGCAGGCGGTTCCACTCTTGAAATGCTTTTCATAAATAAAGAGGGAATCAGATTTGGCGAAAGCACGGCAATCTGCATAATATCCCTGTTTTTAGATGAACTTTTCTTTGTATTGTCATTTCCTGTAATGCTGATGATACTCCCTATACAAGATTTGTTTGCCATTTCAGGGGGTGTTGCCGCCATTCTCTCATTGTTTATGATAGGGTATGTTCTTAAAGCAATTTGGGTAAGCATACTGTTTGTCGGGATTTTTATTAAGCCAAAGGCTCTTGCGTGGATTATCAAACAGATATTTAAGATTAAGTTCCTTAAAAAATGGCGCTACGATGCCATGCGTACTGCCGCCGATATCAGAATCTGCTCAAAGAAGATGAAGGTCAAGCCTATCAGGTTTTGGATTACCGCCTCAGCACTTAGTGTTTTAATGTGGTTGGCAAGATTCATGATAGTCAACTTTCTTATTATGGCATTCAGCACAGGAGAAGGAGCGGACTTCCTATCTTTCCGTGATAATATAATTGTGGTTTGCCGACAAATCATAACAATGGTTGTAATGATGATAGCTCCAACACCAGGAGGCAGTGGATTTATTGAAGTTCTGTTTGAAAATTACCTTGGTGACTATGTTCCGGCAACAGGTATCGTACTGGTACTTATTACAACTATCTGGCGATTCCTTACATATTATTACTACTTGATTGTAGGTACCATAATAGCCCCTAAATGGATTGCAAAAAACTTTACAAAAACTAAACATATTGACAATGCAGAAAATAATTGTTCTTGATTTTGGCGGACAGTATGCCCACCTTATTGCAAACAGAGTGCGTAGATTAGGCGTTTTCACAGAGATACACTCACCTGCAGCCCCTATTGAGGAGTTACAGGGAGCAAGTGGCATAATCTACAGTGGAGGCCCTTCAAGTGTCTATGATGAAAATGCCCCTGAGTACAATCCTGAAATAATAAACATTCCTGTACCTAAATTAGGTATATGCTATGGCCATCAGTTGCTTGCATCTCAGAAAGGCGGCACCGTAAAGGCTGGCAAGGTTAAGGAGTATGGCATTGCAATGCTAAAAGTTGCAGAGCAATCGCACCCACTGCTAAAGGACATTCCTGCTGAGTCTCAAATGTGGATGAGCCATGGTGATGTAGTTGAGAATCTGCCGTCAGGCTACAGAATAATTGCCTCTACAAAAGACTGCCCTACTGCCGCCGTGGCACTTGACAGTGAGAAGATTTACGGTATTCAGTTCCACCCTGAAGTTACACACAGCAAGTTTGGAATGAAACTGCTTGATAACTTCATAAACATTTGCGGTTGCAAGCGTGAATGGGATATGAAGAGTTATTTACCACTGATTTCCAATAAGATACGCAATGAGGTAAAAGACCGAAAGGTGTTCCTACTTGTATCAGGCGGTGTTGACAGCACAGTGGCATTTGTACTGTTGAACCGTGTACTTGGTGCTGACAGGGTTCTTGGTCTGCATATTGACAACGGTATGATGCGTCTTGGAGAGAGCAGTCAGATTATGGAGTTTCTTAAGGCTGAAGGTATGAATAACCTGCGTGTTGTAGATGCCTCTGAAGAGTTTCTATCTGATTTGGTTGGCATTACCGCTCCTGAACAGAAACGCAAACTAATAGGAGCCCGCTTCATAAAGGTTAAGGATGAGGAGATGAAGAAACTGAACCTCAATCCTTCTGAATGGATGATGGCTCAAGGCACTATCTACCCCGATACCATAGAGAGTGGCGGAACAAAGAACGCCGACCTTATAAAGACTCACCACAACCGCGTTAAGGAGGTAATGGATTTGATGGCGGCGGGTATGCTTTTAGAGCCTCTTGCTGATTTATACAAAGATGAGGTGCGTATGCTTGGCGAGGAACTTGGCATTCCAAAGAATCTTGTTTGGAGACACCCGTTCCCTGGTCCCGGACTTGGCGTGAGAATGCTCTGCAGTGACGGCACCGGCTCCTTTGCAAAGAACTCTGATATTCAGGGTCTTGACAAATACCTATCAGACAACGGCATATCAGGCGTAGCCTTGCCTATAAAGAGTGTGGGTGTACAAGGAGACGGGCGCACATACGCCCAGCCAATTCTCATAACAACACCCGGACTAAGTTGGAAGCAGTGTGAGAAATACAGCACAGAGATTACAAACCACTTTAAGGAGATAAACCGTGCTGTATGGCAAATTGGCGCTGTAAGTGCGGCGGAACCCGTGGGCATTGCACAATATGCTGAACGCAAGAATTTTGACGCACTGCGTATTTTTGACAATATCTGCACCAAATTCATTCAGGAGAACAACCTTTACCAATCAATATGGCAGATGTCTGTGGTTTTGGTTCCGCTTACCGTTGGAAACAAGCCATGTGTTGTAATGCGTCCTGTA
>JAZUKL010000059.1:0-26849 GCA_045643245.1 Candidatus Enterocola sp. | reverse complement strand
CTTATCAAGGGTCTTTTCCTCAGGGCTAAGGGCAAGGTTGCCTGGAGTTACAAAACTTATGCTGTCTATTTTAGCGGACTCTACTGCCGTGCGTGTTCCGTCACTCTCATACACCCAAAGTGTCTTTGCACTACAGAATACTGTTGCACTGCAAAACGCCAATATTATTAATGCTGCCTTTTTCATCTTACTATAACTTTTTGTTCTAAATTGTTGGTCTTTACTATGTACATTCCTGGTATTGAAACCGTAGCGGCACAGCGGTCTGTATGCACAGTCTCTCCAAGTTGCTGTCCTGCTGAGTTAATGAATGTTATGTTGTCCGCACTTGGGCAGTGTACGTGTATTGTCTTCCCCGATGTGTAGATTTGCGGTTGTTGCTCATTTGGTGTGCCATCAAGCGTTACATCCTCTGTCTTGAATGTTCCGCTATCTTCTGTAATTACAGACTTCTCTGCATCCATTGCGGCAAGGTTATACGGGTAGGTTGTGTTCTTCTCCAATCCCGTTACCGTAAATGATATTGAAGCAAGTGCTGAACGCACCTCTGCAGGTCCCGTAGGGCTGAAATCTATGTTTATAAGTTGCCCATTGCTGTTGAATGTAAGTGTGCATACCCTTGTGGTGCAACTCTCATTGGTGTAGATTACAAGTTGGTATGTGGCTGCTGACGGAACGGTAGGCCAGGTTATTGTTGCGGTAGATTCTGTGGTCTCTATCTCAATCTCTTCAGGTGCAGGTTCCTCTTCCGCTACATTGAACAATATAGATTTAATTCCTGTGGCAGTGGCTGTCTTATCAGAGAATGCCACATTAAACTCAGGAATTGCACTTCCTTTCTTTACCCCGATGCGTTGGAACACATCCATTGAGTACGTCTTACGCACTCCGTTTGCACTGATGGTGATAAAGTTATCATCGGCGTAACAATACGCTACGCATAGTGCTGACAACATTAACAGTAGTAGTTTTTTCTTCATATACTTTTGTTTTTTAGTATTATAAGATTTTTCGTTTCACTCAAAATGACGATATAAAAGGACATAAAAAAACGTGGACCAACTTTGTTGCTGTTCCACGTATAGAGGCTCTCGCATTGCCCATCACAGTTAAACGAGCAACATAGAAGCCCACCCGTTACCGCTCACATCTGAGCATCAGCGTGGACATCGGCTACAAATTTATGGAATAAATTTTGTTTTTCAAAATGCAATGTGGAAAAAATTTCCACACCATAGTGCGGTGGCAGGGGAGGTAAAATCAACTGTTTTTCTTTTCTTTGAGTGCAATGGACTTTTTGCGTTTTTGGCGTTGCTGCCAGCGTTCACGAGCGTACTGACGCATATCAGTTACAACATCGCTCTCATCCATTATCTCTAACCCGAAGATGGTTTCAATAATGTCCTCCATTGTAACAATACCTTGAAAACAGCCGTACTCATCTATAATCAGTGCTATCTGAGATTTTTGTTTCAGCATGGAATCAAAAATATCTCCAATAGGCTTAGTTTCATTAAAGAAAGGCATTGTACGCTTTATATCGCCAAGTTGTGTGGTGAATTTATCTTCAGCCAAATCCTCCAATGCATCGTCACGGAGAACATAACCAGTAATGTATTCAGGAGATTCAGAATATACAGGTATGCGTGAAAAGTGGTCGTATGCATCGGTCTGATAATATTCCTTTAATGTCATGCTTTCAGGTGCCACAGCCGATACCACGCGAGGTGTCATAATTTCACTGGCTTTTATGTCATTCAAACGCATTACATTACGGATGATAGTGTTTTCGTCCTCCTCAATTACCCCTTCCGCCTTGCCAACGTTAGCCATTGCTATAACCTCTTCACGCGATACGCTTGACTCTTCACTTTCAGGAAAAATATGAGATATCCATTCTATAAAAAGCACAACAGGGTAAAGTATGAAAATCAATACCTTAATGGTGTTGGCGGTAAACCCTACAAGGTTTCTCCAATATGTGGTGCCTATGGTTTTAGGTATTATTTCTGAAAAAATCAGGATAAGTATGGTGACTATGGCACTTACAAGTCCAAACCATTGGCTTCCAAATACTAATGTGGCTTGCTGACCTACACCTGCCGCACCAATGGTGTTGGCTATGGTGTTTAATGAAAGTATAGCCGCTAAAGGCCGTTCAGGTGCAGATTTGAATTTTAGCATCAATGTGGCACTTTTCCTGCCCTCCATCTCCAATGAATGAAGATAGCTGATGGTGCTTGACATTAGAGAAGCCTCCAATGTAGAGCAAAGAAAGGATACGGCCATAGCCGTAAAAAGAAATACAAAAAGTAATCCCATTAGTTTACACTCATTATACTGTCAACAACAAACTCACTAACCCCACGCCATACAATAGGTGCAATGTATTCTTTGTAGTGAAGTTCAACGTTTTTACCTGAACAACGCATAAGAGAGTCTGCTACAGCCTTGTTTTCAACGCTGAATTTGAATTCATAACTTTGAATTGTACCTGCAGTACCTTTCTTGAAGCCTGACTGAATCAGCTTGCCCTCGTATGTCTTGAAAATGTAGCCCTTGTAGGTGCAGTAGTTAAGTTCTCCTGCCTTTACACCCTCACCAAACACAAAGTAGTATCTGATGTAGAAAAATATGCCTCCTCCAATAATAAGGATAGCAAGGATTATTGACCAAACTTTTGCTTTTGTACTCATAATAAATTAATTGACAGTTGATAGTTGACAGTTGATAGTTGACAGTTGACAGTTAATAGTGGTAATTCATTGTCCACTGTCAATTGTCCACTGTCAACTTATTAAGTTTTTCCTTTAAAGATTTTAGTTTGCTTTCTGCATCGCTTTTCTTTTTGCGTTCACGCTCCACAATGTCAGGTGCGGCGTTGGCTACAAACCTTTCATTGTTAAGTTTTGCCATCACACCTTTTAGGAATCCTTCAAAACGCTCAATTTCAGCAATGGTCTTCTTCTTTTCCGCCTCAATGTCAATGTTTTCTGACATAGGAATCTCATACTCTGTGGTGCGTACAAGGAAAGATACAGCCATAGGGTCTTTGTCTGACGCCCTGCATATATCAGATATGTTACACATCTTAACAGTGATGCAGTCATATTCTGCATTATGTCCGTCAGAAAGTATGTTCAGTTTTATTGCGTTCTTTGCGGCAATGTTCTTCTGCAACCTTACATTTCTAATGGCGGCAATAAGTTCCTTAAGGTTCTCAAACTTGTCAAGCATGGCATTGTCAGGGGTGGTGGCTTTTGGCCACTGAGCGGTCATAATGCTCTCCCCAGCCTTACGCTCACGTATGCTTTGCCAAACCTCCTCGCTTATGAAAGGCATAAACGGATGCAGCAGCAGACAAAGTTTTTCAAAGTACTCCAAAGTTGCATTGTATGTTGCAGTGTCTATTGAATCGCCGTAGGCAGGCTTGACCATTTCAAGATACCAAGATGAAAATTCATCCCAGAACAGTTTATAGACTCTAAGCAGAGCCTCTGACAAACGATACTTACTGAATTGGTCATCAATTTCAAGTATCGCCGCATTCAGTTTATGCTCAAACCATTTTACAGCGGCTGAGGCTGCACTGCTTTGTGCCTTATCCTCAACTTTCCAACCTTTAACCAAGCGTAGGGCATTCCAAATCTTGTTGTTGAAGTTACGGCCTTGCTCACAGAGTGCCTCGTCAAAGTGAATGTCATTGCCTGCAGGTGCTGAAAGCATCATACCCATACGCACTCCGTCTGCACCGTAATCTGCTATAAGTTTCAGAGGGTCAGGAGAATTGCCCAAAGATTTTGACATCTTTCTGCCTAACTTGTCACGCACGATGCCTGTAAAATATACATTGCGGAAAGGCATATCGCCCATATACTCATAACCTGCCATAATCATACGGGCAACCCAGAAGAATATGATATCGGGTCCCGTTACAAGGTCACAGGTAGGGTAGTAATACTTGATTTCCTCATTGTTTGGGTTGTTTATTCCGTCAAACAGCGATACAGGCCACAGCCAACTTGAGAACCATGTGTCAAGGCAATCTTCATCTTGACGTAAATCACTTGCCTTCAGATTGTTGTTTCCTGTTTTCTTAATGGCAAGTTTCAAAGCCTCATCTATGTTTTCAGCCACTACAAAACCACCTTCAGGCAGATAATATGCAGGAATGCGGTGTCCCCACCAAAGTTGGCGGCTAATACACCAATCCTTTATATTCTCCATCCAATACTTGTAGGTGCTTTTATATTTAGGCGGGTAGAATTTAAGTGCGTCTGTCATAACAGCCTCAAGAGCCGGCTTGGCAAGGTGCTCCATTTTTAGGAACCACTGCATTGACAGTTTTGGCTCTATGGCAACCTTTGTACGCTCTGATTTACCAACCTTGTTTGTGTAAGCCTCAACCTTCTCCATAAGACCAGCATTCTGTAGGTCAATCTCAATCTGCTTACGTACATCAAAACGGTCCATGCCTACATACATACCGGCAGCCTCGCTTATGGTGCCGTTATCGTTGAAAATATCTATTGTAGGCAGGTTGTATTTTTCACCAAGCATATAGTCATTGACATCGTGGGCAGGAGTAACCTTCAGACAACCTGTACCAAACTCAATGTCAACATACTCATCTTCAATTACAGGAATCTCACGGTTTACAAGCGGTACTATAACTTTTTTACCTCTAAGATGCTGATTCTTTGGGTCTTTAGGGTTGATACACATAGCGGTATCGCCCATAATGGTCTCAGGACGGGTGGTTGCAACCACTGCATATCCGTCTTCACCAACAATCTTATATCTCAGGTAGTAAAGTTTGCTCTGCTCTTCTTCATAAATAACCTCCTCATCAGATAGGGCAGTAAGGGCTTTAGGGTCCCAATTAACCATACGCACGCCACGGTAAATCAATCCCTTGTTATACAGGTCACAGAACACTTTTATAACGCTCTTACTACGTGTCTCATCCATGGTAAATGCTGTTCTGTCCCAATCACACGATGCTCCAAGTTTGCGCAGTTGTTTTAGGATTATGCCGCCGTGTTCATCTGTCCAAGCCCATGCGTGTTTAAGAAACTCGTCACGTGTAAGGTCTGTCTTCTTAATGCCTTGCTCAGCAAGCTTTGCTACAACCTTAGCCTCTGTGGCTATTGAAGCGTGGTCTGTGCCGGGTACCCAGCAAGCGTTCTTTCCAAGCATACGGGCACGGCGTATAAGAATATCTTGAATAGTATTGTTAAGCATGTGCCCCATGTGAAGCACACCGGTAACGTTTGGCGGGGGAATTACTATGGTGTAAGGCTCTCTGCCATCAGGCTTTGAGCTAAAAAGTTTGTTGTCCAACCAATACTGATACCACTTAGCCTCAATCTCATTAGGGCTGTACTTAGATGCAAGTTCCATTTCTATCTGAAATTTTCAAACAAATTGCAAAGATAATAAATAAAGGAGAAAGGAGAAAGGAGAAAGGAGAAATTTTGTGTATTTTTATAAACAAGTTGATTTGTACTACAATAAAGTGTCAGTATCGTGGGTTATGTTAGTGTCTTATATATCCATTCTGCTAAAATCTGACTTAATCGTGGTGGCACAGCATTACCTACCATTTTATATCCGTCCTTAATGTCCGAATATATAAAACGGAATGTATTAGGAAATGTTTGTATTCTTGCACATTCACGTACACTCAACCGGCGATACAGATGTTCCTTGCCTTTTACAAAACCACGTTGATTCAAAGATATAAATTCCATCTTTGGAGCCTGTGGATGTAAAGGCTCGTTTTTAGCTTGTGCTTGTATTGTAAAAGAGACTTCGTCCCATCCTCTAACCCTGTTTCTTGCCATAAAACGCTCGTCAAAAGCTCCGTTGTAGACATCGTGGTTGAGATATTTGTCATAATTTTGCAAGACTTTTTCACCATCAGTGTAGAAGCGAGGATGTTCTATAATATCTCCAATGGCTTGACGTAATGTAATAATTTTATCACTAGTTGGATTCGGTAAAAGACATGCTTTGTTGAGTTCTTTCTTGATGCCTACAACCAACACTCTTTTCCTGTCTTGTGGTATCTTAAAATCCTTTGCGTTTAACAGAGCATAAGTTACAATATATCCTGCTTCAAATAATGTGGTTAAAAAGGAATTAAATGTTTTGATATGTTGTGTTGTCAATATTCCTTCGACGTTTTCAATTACAAAGAACTTGGGATGTTTTGCCTTAATTAGTCGGATATACTCTAAAAATACCCTTCCACGCATGTCTTTTAGACCTAACCCTTTTCCTCCTAAACTCCACGCCTGACAAGGAGGACCACCAATAAAACCATCACAATCAGGAATGTCAGATTCATTTATTGTGCAAATATCAGCATTGCAGAAGATAGTTTTTGGGTGGTTATAACGATAGGTGGCTTCAATCGCAGGATCAAATTCATTAGCCCACAATACATTAAATCCCGCTTTTTCAAATCCGAGATCCAAACCTCCACAGCCAGCAAAAAAAGAACAAATGTCCATTATTCTAAATGTACATTATGCGCTCGCAAGCAATCAATTACACTGCGTGCTACATGAAAAGCCAAATTTACAGGCACGGCATTCCCTATCATTTTATACCCATAATCCACTTCATCGTAGATAAATTGAAAATCATCAGGGAAACTTTGTACTCTTGCTACTTCACGTATGGTCATTCTGCGGTATAAATTTTCTTTGCCTGGTACAAAAATTTGCTTATTTACCCCTACTTTTATCATTTTGGGTGCTTGTGGATGCAACTGACATTGTCGACCGCTTGCTTGTACGGTAAAACCTGGCTCATCCCAACTACGTACACGATTACGTGACATAAAAATAGGAGAAAAAGAACCTGTAAAATACTCGTGGTTAGGAACAATACACTCCGTACCATTTGTTTTATTGTGCTCTTTTGCAGGAATGGCAGTTTTGCACAAATCCCAAATGGCTTCTCGTAAGGTAGGTTTGTGGTCTTGAGGTTGAGGATATTCAAAATTGATTATGCCCAAGTCTTTACGGAATCCAATATAAAAGACTCGGTCTCTGTCTTCTGGTACATCATAATCATTAGCATTGAGCATTTTTAGATTAACATTATATCCAGCTTCATCGAATAAACGCAAGAAACATTCAACAGCATCGGAGTGACGGGATGCCAACATTCCTGAAACATTTTCAGCTACAAAGAAAAAAGGTTGAGTAGCACGTAAAATGCGTATGTATTCGTAAAACAATTGTCCGCGTGCATCTTCAATGCCTCGTAGAGAGCCTGCTTCACTCCAAGATTGGCAAGGAGGACCACCTATAATACCCGTGATATGCCGAGGAAATACTTCTTCGTTAATATTGCGAATATCTCCTTCAATAAGATTGGCATTTGGAAAATTAGCACGAAAAGTAGGGCATATTTTTTTATCCCATTCATTGGCGATTATTGTTCGAAACCCAGCCCTGCTGAAGCCTTTATCCAATCCACCTGCACCACTAAAGAGACTAATTAGTTCCATTATCTCCAGATACAATTAATAGTTACGATACTAGCTGGCACACCCAGAATCTGCACATCAAACTTAAGTGATGGTTCGCATATAGTAGATGCATTATGCAGGCGTAATGTAAATGACCACCCTCCATTAAAATTCATCTCTAATGTATTCATATGGTCTGGAATGAATTCAAGACTTAATAAACGTGACGGAAATGTTGATAATGGAATTTCTATCTTGGGTTTGGCTGTTTGTGAAGGTTGGTTAAGAGTTCCATGCATATTATGCCCTTTTATTTGAGTCAATCTTCTATCATCCACACTAATTATCTTGTAAAAATCAAAATGCCCTAAAAGATATTCTGCCATCTTTGTTGCGATTGTATGGTCTTGAGCATATTGCATTTTTACTTCTTTCATAAAAGCGTTAAGAATTGGAATATATATATCATCCCACTTATTTGGCAAAGACTCAAATGGTGTACATTTATTCTTTTCCTCATTTAAGTAATTAAATATCGGACGTATTTCTTCGAAATATGTATTTGAACAAGTTTTGCCATACCAAGTAAGACCAAAATTATTAGTTCGGCTCAAACGGCTATGTTTAACTGCAAAGTGATTGTGTTTTATACTGAATCCTATTTCCCACTGTATATCCTTACGAATAACCAAAATGTCACGCACATCGCCATTCTTTCCTGCATCATCTGTTTGGAATAGAAGCAAAAGTTCATCTTCTCCAGGTTCTATCATACGAGGTTCTGCTTCAAAAATAGATTGAATGGTGGCTTTAGCACTTAAAAGGAACATCTCTTGAGAATAAGAGTCTAAAGTATTCCATGCTCGTTCGTTTGCTTCATATGCACTATTGTGCATAATTTTAACTTTACGATATGACTCAATGGCCTTCGAAAAAACAGTGATACATGCAAATTCATATGCACGTCCGTTGTCATTGCTCTTTGTACTCATATTTTCTATAAATCGTATGTTTATTCTTTTATCACTTAATATCTACAGATATATGATTTGTGATTGGTGTGTATTTATTGCAACAAAGTTACAAAAAAAGTAAGAAAAAAATATTACCTTTACGGGAAAGTATTGAAAATTAACTAATGGACACAAATTATTTAGGTATAAAGAGCCGGGATGAATTGCGGCGTTGGTATGAGGTAAATGCATCTACAGCAAAAGAGATGTATATTCCTATATCAAAGTCTTGGGAGCCGCAGGACGGAGTTGTGCTGTATGTAGATGCCGTTGAGGAGGCTCTCTGTTTCGGATGGATAGATTCAGTACACAAAAACCTAAACGGAGTGTTATGCTCCAGATTCTCGCCAAGACGCAAAGGTGGAAATTGGACTGAACTTAATATCGCTCGTTGTAATAGGCTTGAGTGTTTAGGACTAATGACTCCTGCAGGGCGTGCTGTAATGCCTGAATATAAACCTTTTATAATACCTACTGATATAGAGATGGCGATGCATGCCGATACTGAGGTATGGGCATTCTTAAAAAGTGCACCTGAACTTTATTTGCGTGTAAAAGTATCAAATATAGTGTCGCTTATAAACCACGGATTCCAGGATAAAGCCCAAAAACAGTTGCAAAATGTAATAAAGTCCGCCAAACTAGGACGTTACTATGGGCAGTGGAATGATAATGGAAGATTGATTTAATTAAAAAAATATTGTAAATTTGCAGAGAAATGCTGTAACCATATGAAAAAAAATATTTTTATCTGTGTTTTGCAGATTATGCTTGGAGTAAGTGTGTCTGCAATGGCTTCAGAAACTACAATTACGCACCCTGAAAAGGAAATTTGCTTAGGAGAGTCAGTTACTCTTACTGCTCAGACATCCGGAGACACTTATTTGTGGACACCAGGGGGAAATACTTCAAAATCAATTACTGTTCAGCCTACTGCTGATGTCAAGTATACTTGTAAGGTTACAAAAAAGGGTGGGAGTGTAGATACCGGCAACCTTATTACCTTAGGTGGCTTTGAGTTTCAACCGTCACAAGTTGATAATAATAAAAGTGCGCAGAACAGACTTGGCGATTGGATTAATTATGAATATTTGAATTTTGATAGGAGTGGAATAGATATAGCACAAGGAGCAACCACCACTGCCACAAATGCAAATAATGTTAAAACGGCTTATTTTTCTCAACTGATGCCACATGGTGGTAATTACATGCTTGTATGTGACGGAAGCAGCAGCCCTGATGCACGCGTGTGGTCTGCCAGAAACCTAAAACTTAAAGGTGGTGAGAAATATCAATTCAAATGTTGGGCTGCAAATATAGATTTGGAATATGCCAAGCATGGAGCCACTTCATTGCCAAAACTTAAGTTTGTTATTGAGAACGAGACAGGTACAAGCACATTACTTGAGTTTAAGGCATCGGAAACATTGGCTAAATGGCAGGAATACACGGCGGAATACACACCATCTAAGGATTTAGGTTGGTGCCATATATACATTATCAACTATACAACCTATTTTGAGGGAAATGATTTTGCTTTGGACGATGTTTATTTTGGCACTGTTATACAACAAGATGACGAGATAACAAATGAGGAGTTTCCTATAAAGGTAAATAACTGTGGTGATGAGCGTACAATACATGCTTGCTATGGCATGCCACTTACTGTATCCGCCCAAAACGAAGGTGTATCATATAAGTGGAATTATGAGGGGAAACAAGGTAGTATAGACAGAATATTGGAGATAGAAGCCGCCGATGCAATAGACCTTGTTTGTGAGGTGACAAAGCAGGGTGGAGCAATAATTACTGAAACTATTCATGTAATTGCAGATGTCTATACGGGAAAAGATGTAGTAAATAAATATTCTTTGTGTGCCGGTACAGGACCTATTGCTCTTGTAGATACAATGGCTTGTACTCCGGAAAATTTCAAAACCAACCCTGAAAAATATTTCTTTAACCCTACATTTAGCGTCACAAAGAACGGTAGTGTTTTCCTTACTGATATCACAATGGATTTTCCGTATGTGACAATTCCAAATGTATATGCCAATCAACAAATTGAAGGTGTTGATTCATACGTTATGGCTATAAAAAACGGTGAGTGCAAATCATTAGGCACGTTTGTTCTGGAGTCAATACAGTGTACTGACACAATAGCATTTGAATACATCACATGTCAGTCAGAAGAGCCTTATAAGATATCAGCAAAAACAGATGGAAATTCATATAACTGGAATACAGGAAGTGAGGATAGGGAAATAGGCGTTGATGTTTCAAATCCAGGTACTGAAGTTTATATATGTAAAGTTGAAAGAATTGTGGAAAGTCATAATGTAACTGTTATAGCACAGAAGGAGGTAACAATAGAAGACTCAGTCTCTGTAGGAAAATCATATAGTAAATGTGGCTTTACCGTATTAGAGGAGGAAACTAAAAAGGCTGGGATTGTAATAAAGACCAACAGAGACAAATCTATAGAGAGCGGTTGTGATAGTACAACAGCTCTTAAGCTCACAGTGTATGACGTTGCTGAAGTAACCCCCATGGCATATTTTTCTCCCAATGGTGATGGTATCAATGATTTATGGCTGATTGAGAATATTGAACTCTATCCAGATGCCATTGTTCAAATTTTTGACAGGTATAATAAGTTGCTGTTCTCTGTTAAATCAAGTGATTTTACGGGTTGGGACGGCAATTACAACGGACATCAAATGCCAATGACAGACTATTGGTATGTTATTTTAATTGGGAATGAAGACAAAAAGTTAAGCGGACACTTTACTCTAAAGAGGTGAGTTGATGGCAATTCTTAGCAGTGTCAGAACTTTGCCTTCAGGGTCAGTCATTTTAATGAAATATTCCTTCTCCGATGCGGAATGTATTTGAATTGAGACATCAGTCTCAGGTTTTGTCTCATTCAGATAGCTTATTTCAATTGATTTGACTCCACATTTCGCCACTATGTCATAGGGTAGTGCGTTTAATGCCCAAATAACATAACTTGTATTGTTTACATGACTGTTGCAGTCAATGTCAGAGTATGTTACATGGTGTATGCACTCCTTTACAAGAGGAAGGTCATTCGGGAATCGTAATTTAATGTTACGGTCAACCATAGCATCTTCATTTACAATGCAGTCTGTCATTATTGGTTTAGGACGTGCAAGTGTGCGGGTCTTGTAATTGACTGTAGCCCAAATTGATGTTGATTTTATAAGCAGGTTGCCTTTTGTGTCGCATATTGTGTAGTCTCTATAGAACACAGGTCCCATTTGACCTTTATGCCATGTTTGCATAACCACGTCCTGCATATTGCAAGGCATTTGCACAAACTCTGTGTTCATTTTAACAAGCATCCAAGCCATGTCGTCCTTTCGTAGGTCAAGTTGTCCGCAACCTTTTGCCTGAACATGTGCGGTGGCTATGTCTTGCGCCATATTCATAAACTCGTATGGCTTTAACTTAAAGTTGAGGTCAGTCTGATGAAAACCTATTTGATATGTTCTTGTATATTTCATTTTCAATTATACATTGCATCAATAACTGTCTTAAACATTTCATTTATAACCTTACGCTTTATTTTCAAGGTGTTGGTAAGGTGTCCTTGCTCCATTGTAAAACAAGACGGTAAAAGGGAGAATCTCTTTATTCTCTCATAACGGGCAAGGTGTCCGGTACGCTTGTCAACTATTGATTTGAACAGTCTATAGACTTCCGGTAACGCAATAAGCTCCTCATTGTCTTTCCATTTAAGGTTGTGCTCCTTTGCCCATTGCTCCAGTTCGCTGAATTTTGGGACAATAAGCATTGAGACATATTTGCGTTCATTGCCAATGGCAACTGCCTGCTCCACAAAATTATCCTCAATCATAAGACTTTCAAGTTGTTGAGGTGCAATAAATTTGCCTCCTGCTGTCTTGAACATGTCCTTTATGCGGTCTGTTACATATAGGTTATTGTGCATATCAATGAATCCGCTGTCTCCCGTACGGAACCAACCGTCTTCAGTAAAGGCACGTTTTGTGGCATCGGGGTTATTAAAATATCCTTTTGTAATGGTTCTTCCTTTAAGTAGAATCTCTCCGTCTTGAGAAATCCTGACTTTTACATCAGACATTATTCTGCCGGCCGAACCAATGACATAGTGAATGTTCTCAGACAGGAAACATGATACGGAGGCTGTTGATTCAGTAAGTCCGTAGCCATAGCAAAGATTCAGGCCAATGGAGTGCATGTACTCATTGATTTCATCTGAAAGTTTTGCTCCGGCACATGCAAAGAACCTGCCACGCTCAAGACCTATCTCACGCTTGATTTTGTTGAACAACGGGCGGGAAAACATCTTATAGTAAGCACTGACACTTGTGTTTGCATGTTTGTTATGGCGTTTATAGTTTAGATTGTATTTTTTCCCTACCGCTAAAGCCCAATAGTAGAATTGTCTGGAAATAAAATTTGATTCATCAACTTTGCTCTGCACAGTGGCGTAAACTTTCTCCCAATATCTTGGAACAGCACACATTGCTGTTGGACGAACCTCTTTTATGCACTCTTCAACATCTGACGGAAAATGACACAAGTATATTGTAACACCTTTGTATATACAGAAATATGTCCATGCTCTTTCAAAAACATGGGAAAGTGGTAAAAATGAAAGACTTATATCAGATTTGTCAATAAGGGAGAATCTCTCATTGTGAATGCGTATGAATTCAGTATAGTTTGACTGCCGTATCTCCACACCTTTAGGCTGTCCTGTAGTGCCTGATGTGTATAGAATGTTCATCAAATCATCTTCACTCTCCTTTGCCAATCTGTTCTCAAATTCAGTGTCAACAGCTTTGTCAAATGATTTTTTTAGCAACGATGTGTAGGTCTGTGCATCGTTGAACTCTGAAATGTCAGCCTCCTCATCAAAAACCACAACTTTTTTTACAGGCTTTATGGCTTGTAGGGTTTCAAGTTGCTCGGTTTCTCCTACAAAGAGAACGTCAATTGATGCGTTGCTTATTATTGCGTCAAGTTGTGAAGGCGATGATGTTGCATATATAGGCACCGATACAGCCTTTATTGCAAAATTGGCAAAATCAACAACCAGATGCTGATACATGTTCTGAGAAAAGATGCCCACTCTGTCACCCTCTTTAACACCAAGAGATATAAGAGCCTTGCCAATAAGCCGCACTTCTGTGGCAAATGTGTTCCAACTGACAGGTTCCCACACATTTGTGTCATCATTCTTGTGGTAGATGAATGCCCTTTGACCAAATTTTTCAGCTTGCTGAAATATTATCTTGTTCAGATGTAGGATTTTCTTTTGCATTCTCTATCTCTTCTCTAAGTGTTTTGCTTTTTAAGGCTCTTACAGCCTTGCGGGAGGCGTCCTGTTGCGATTCCTTTTTGCTGGAACCCGTACCTTCCCCAATTTTTATTCCCTGCAGATATACAGAGGTGTGAAAAGTGGTAAGATTGTTGTCTCTGTTGAACTCTTCTCCGTCAGTCTGGAACTCAAATGTAACTCTTTCTCTTTGAGCCCATTCTATAAGTTTTGACTTGAAGTTGATATCGTGTTTTGCCGCCTGGTCAATATTGATGTACCCCTCCTTTATCAACTTAAGTATGAATTGTTTGCATTTTCCGTATCCTCTGTCAAGGTATATGGCTCCCATAAGAGCCTCAAAGGCATTTCCGTTTATGTGTACTTTTGTAAAATTACGGGTGCACCTTTCATCAATACACATCAGACGGTCAAGCCCTATTGCTATGGCAAGAGCGTCAAGAGACATTCTTTGTACAATTCTTGAACGGATACTTGTAAGTTCCCCTTCTTTCTTGTTAGGGAATCTGTTGTATAATATATCAGCAACAATAGTACCTAAAACGGAGTCTCCAAGATACTCCAAACGCTCATTGTTCAAAGAGTGTCCGTCTTTTTGAAGATGAACCGATTTGTGTACAAGAGCAAGCTTGTAAACAGACATGTCAATAGGTCTGAATCCAAGTAATTTCTTTAGACTGAAATAAGGCTCCTCTTTTTTAGAGAAAATGTTTGTTAACCTCAAAAACAAAGCAAAATCAGTTTGAGAACTTTTTGAATATTATTGCTGCATTAAGTCCTCCAAATCCAAATGTATTAGAAAGTGCAGCCCTAATACTTCTTTTTTGCGGTTTATTGAAGGTAAAGTTCAATTTATAGTCAATGTTCTCATCTTCTTCTCCTGTAAAGTTTATAGTAGGAGGAACAATGTCATTCTTAATGGCAAGCACAGTTGCAACTGCTTCCGCGGCTCCTGCGGCACCAAGAAGGTGACCTGTCATTGATTTTGTTGAACTTATATTGAGTTTATAGGCGTGTTCACCAAAAACCTCTTTTATGGCTTTTACTTCAGAAGCGTCACCAACAGGGGTTGATGTGCCGTGTGCATTTATATAATCAATGTCAGAAGGTTGCATGCCAGCGTCTTCCAAAGCGGACTTCATTACAATAACCGCTCCAAGACCTTCAGGATGCGAAGCAGTCAGATGATATGCATCGGATGATGCTCCTTCGCCTGCAACTTCAGCATAGATTTTTGCACCTCTTTTCAGAGCGTGTTCCAACTCTTCAAGAACAAGACATCCGGCACCTTCACCCATAACAAAACCATCCCTACTTTTGCAGAACGGACGTGATGCTGTTTCCGGAGAGTCATTTCTTGTGGATAAAGCGTGCATTGAGCCAAAACCACCAAGTGAGCAAGGTGTGAGGGGTGCTTCCGCACCACCTGAAATAATGACATCGGCCTTTCCAAGCCTAATAAGATTGAAAGCGGTACCAAGTGCACTATTGCTTGAAGCACACGCAGATGCACATACAAAGTTAGGTCCGTGAAATCCATATTCAATGGAGATATGACCGCCAACAATGTTGCTTATCATTTTAGGTATCAGGAAAGGATTTATCATAGGAGTTCCGTCTCCTGCATAAAATTCAGCGGTCTGCTCTTCATAATAGGTCAATCCGCCGATACCTACGCCATAAATAACTCCTATTCTGTCAAGATTTTCAGTTTCAGTATTTAAACCAGAGTCTTTTATCGCCTCTCTTGCCGCTACAACGCCATATTGGGTGAAACGGTCCATTTTTCTTGCCTCTTTACGGTCAAAATGCTCCTCTGGTTTGAATCCTTTAACTTCACATGCAAATTGTGTCTTGTGCTTTGATGCATCAAAAATAGCAACAGGTTTGGCTCCGCTCACTCCGTTTAACAAGGCATTCCAGTACTCCGGTACTGAATTACCTATGGGAGTCAACGCACCCAAACCCGTTACAACAACTCTTTTTAGTTCCATACCTTATTTTGCTGCTGCAGCCTCAATAAACTTGATGGCCTCACCAACAGTTGTAATTTTTTCTGCCTCTTCCTCAGGTATCTTGATGTCAAATACCTTTTCAAACTCCATAATCATCTCAACAGTGTCAAGAGAATCTGCTCCAAGGTCTCCTGAAAAACTTGCTGAATCAATTACTTCTGATTCCTCAACACTAAGTTTGTCAACAATAATTGCCTTTACTTTTGCTGCGATAGAATTATCTGCCATAGTTGTAAAATTTTAAGTTAAAAAATTTTTTTAGTTTTTATCGTTGCAAAGATAATAAAAATTTTTGAAAAACGCAATCTATTTTACGCTCTTTATAAATTGTTGATAAGTTTTGGGCTCAAACGCCATAAAGATTTTGCAATTTACTTAATTTTGTAACTGTTATGAAACGATTGGTAATTTTGGCTTCGGGCAGCGGAACTAACGCTGAAAACATTGCTAAGTATTTCAGCAATGACAAAAATGTGGAGATTGTATCCATTCTCTCAAACAAGAAGGATGCGTATGTGCTTCAAAGAGCGGAGAACTTGGGCATAAAGCACTCTTCTTTTACAAAAAGTGAGTTTGAGGACGGTACAGTAACCTCACTCATTAAAAGTATGAACCCTGATTTGGTGGTTCTGTCGGGCTTTTTATTAAAGGTGCCTGAATCAATGGTAAAGGCATTCCCTCACGCAATAGTGAACATACATCCTGCTCTCCTTCCTAAATTCGGAGGCAAGGGTATGTATGGAGACCGTGTTCATGAGGCTGTTGTGGCATCGGGAGAGAAAGAGAGCGGAATAACAATCCACTACATTGATGAGAATTATGACCAAGGCACCACAATTTTTCAAGCAAAGTGTGAAGTTCTGCCTACTGACACACCGCATGATGTGGCAACTAAAGTGCATGCACTTGAATATCAGTGGTTCCCAAAAATATTAGAAAATATTATAAAGGAGAAAGGAGAAATTTAATTTCTCATTTAATTAAATGTTCACCCACCTTCACGTACACTCCCATTACTCTGTCCTTGACGGAATGTCAAAGGTGCAGGAACTTTTTGACCGTGCCAGAGAGCTTGGTATGACATCGCTTGCTCTGACTGACCACGGCAATATGTTTGGTATTAAGGAGTTTACGGATATTGTAAATAAACATAACAGTAATCCTGACAATCCGCCGTTTAAGGCAATAATAGGTGTTGAGGCATATTGTGCAAGGCGTACCCTGTTTGACAAGGACCCAAACTTCAAGGTTCATGACTATAGAAGAGACCGTGATGTTGCCGTTGACCGTAGCGGATGGCACCTTATTCTTCTGGCAAAAAACAAGAAAGGCTATCAGAACCTTTGCAAAATTGTGACGCAGGCATGGGTTGACGGTTTTTATGACCGTCCACGTATTGACAAAAACATTTTGGAGGCGCACAAGGAGGGCTTGATTGTTTGTTCCGCTTGCCTTGGCGGAGAGTTACCCTATTATATACTGAGAGGACAGCGTGACGAGGCTGAGAAATCGGCACAATGGTTCAAACGTGTTTTTGGAGATGATTATTACATTGAACTTCAAAGACATAAGACAAATAAGCCCGGTGGCGATACAGAAACTTACGAGCGTCAGTGTGAGGTTAATCCTGTTCTTATTGAAATTGCCCGTAAGTATAATATTAAGATTATTGCCTCAAACGATGTCCACTTTGTGCTTGAAAAACATGCTGAAGCACATGAACGGTTGATATGTATAAGCACAGGAGCTAAACTGATTGATGAGAACCGTATGCGATACACCAAGCAGGAGTGGCTGAAATCGCCTGAAGAGATGGCTGAAATTTTTTCAGATATACCTGAAGCCATTGAAAACACGCAAGAGATAGTTGATAAAATAGAATCGTACAGCATCAACTCAGACCCTATTATGCCAAAATTTGACATTCCTGCTGAATTTGGCACAGAGGAGGAGTATAGAAAACGGTTTACAGAGGAGGATTTGTTCAATGAATTCACCCGTAATGAAAAAGGTGAGGTTGTATTGTCACAGGAAGCGGCAGAAAAGAAAATTGTGAAACTTGGAGGGTATGAAAAACTCTACAGAATAAAACTTGAGGCTGATTATCTTGCAAAACTTGCTTGGGATGGTGCAAAAATGCGTTATGGAGAGAATTTGAATGAAACCATAAAGGAAAACATAACTTTTGAGCTTCACACAATGAAGACAATGGGTTTTCCAGGCTATTTCCTTATTGTAATGGATTACATAAGGGCTGCAAGGGAGGAGTTGGATGTAAGCGTTGGACCAGGTCGTGGAAGTGCGGCAGGAAGTGTGGTTGCCTATTGTTTAAGAATAACGGATATTGACCCGTTAAGGTATGACCTGCTGTTTGAAAGGTTCCTGAATCCTGACCGTATATCATTGCCCGATATTGATGTTGACTTTGATGATGACGGACGTGCCGCAGTGCTTGATTATGTTACACGCAAATATGGAAAGGAGCGTGTGGCTCATATTATAACGTATGGCACAATGGCAACAAAGTCAAGTATTAAGGATGTTGGCAGAATACAGAATATACCGTTGCCCGATGTAAATAAGGTTGTAGGTTATGTGCCGTCCAAGTTCCCTGAAGACCCAAAGACAGGCAAGGCTCCTGCCGTAACAGTTGCGAACTGTATTAAAATGGTTCCTGAATTACAACAGGTAAGGTATGGGGGAGAAGGTAATCCTATGTCTCAGGTGTTGGAGTATGCAGAACAGTTGGAAGGTACTATAAGGCAGATAGGAATCCATGCGTGCGGTGTAATCATAGGTGCTGATGACCTTACTAAGTTTGCTCCGTTGAGTACGGTAAAGGATAAGAATACGGGAGAAGATGTGCTTGTAACAGAATATGACGGACATGTGGTTGAATCGGTGGGGCTTATAAAAATGGACTTCTTGGGTCTAAGCACATTGTCCATTATAAAGGAGGCGTTACATAACATAAAGATTACCAAGGGTATAGACCTTGATATTGACCATGTGCCAATAGATGACCCTGTCACTTTCAAACTTTACGGAGAGGGCAGAACTATAGGAACATTCCAATTTGAGTCTCCAGGCATGCAGAAATATTTGCGAGAGTTAAAACCAACTGTGTTTGAAGACCTTATAGCCATGAACGCTCTGTATCGTCCGGGACCTATAGAGTATATACCTGATTTCATTGACAGAAAACTTGGCAGAAAACCTATTGAGTATGACATTCCTGTAATGGAAAAGTACTTGAAGGATACATACGGTATTACTGTTTATCAGGAGCAGGTGATGTTGCTCAGCCGTTTGCTTTCAGGATTTACAAGAGGTCAGTCAGATACGCTGCGTAAGGCAATGGGAAAGAAGCAGCGTAAAGTGCTGGATGAACTTAAGCCTAAATTCATTAACGGAGGTGTGGCAAATGGTCATGACCCGCAAAAATTGGAGAAAATTTGGTCAGATTGGGAGGCGTTTGCAAAATATGCGTTCAATAAGTCTCATGCCACATGTTATGCTTGGGTGGCATATCAGACTGCTTACTTGAAAGCAAATTACCCTGCTGAATACATGGCTGCCAACCTTACCCGCAATAAGGATGATATTACTGAGGTAACCAAATTTATGGCTGAGTGTAAGGCTATGGGTATCAAGGTACTGGGACCTGATGTCAATGAAAGTTACCTTCACTTTGTACCTAATGACAAGGGGGATATCCGTTTTGGACTTGGCGGTATAAAAGGAGTGGGAGAGGGAGCGGTTGAGGCTATTGTAAATGCAAGGCAAAACGGTGGCAGGTTCAAGGATATTTATGATTTCTTTGAAAGGGTGAATCTTTCAGCCTGCAACAAGAAAGCCATTGAGTGTCTTGTGTATAGCGGTTCTTTTGATAATTTGGGCATTACAAGGGAGCAACTTATGGCTGATACAAAGCGCGGAATGAATATGATAGAGGTGCTGATGCACTATGGCAATACTTTTCAGCAGTCAAAAACATCGATGCAGTACTCTCTATTTGGCGATACCGTTGAAATACAACATCCTGCACTTCCTCAGGTTGCCCCGTGGGATACATTATTCAAGTTGCGTAATGAGAGAGAGGTGATAGGAATGTATATATCGGCGCATCCGCTTGATAAATACAAAGTTATACTTAATGCGTTAGGTGTCAAGCCTGTTTCCATTCTTGATGACAGAACTTCTCTTGTGGAGAAATATCCTGAAGGCACAAGGCTTTCATTTGGTGGTATCATTACTGATGTGACTGAAAAAATAGGCAGTAGCGGAAAGCCTTTTATTGCTATGTCACTTGAGGATTTTTGGGGTAACGGCTCATTTATTCTTGGTGGGAAGATGTTTAAGGAGTATCGCAATGTGTTTATGCCTAATATGTTTGTTTATGTTACGGGTGTTATGGCTGAAAGGTATCAGCGTAAAGAGGATAGAGATGCGGGCAAGCCTAAGGAGTATTCTTTCTCTGTTGATAGGATAGAACTCTTGGATGAGGTGCGAAGAGGCATAAGTTTTGATGTAAATCTTGACATTCCGCTTGAAAGTGTGCAGACTGATTTGATAGAAACCTTAGGAGATTCTTTCCTGCAGCAACAGACTGCCGATGATATTCCTGCCACAATATATGTAAATGTCTATGACAAGGAGACTCATTCTGTTGTTAATTTCAAAGGAAAGCAAAATGTAATGCTTAATGAAAAGGTCTTTGATATGTTGCAGTCATACGTTGGAGGAGAAGAAAATGTTTCAGACGATACACAACCGGCAGATGTAGGCTCTGATGATGATACGGTTGCCGCTCCTATGGGACAAACAGAGTCAGTACTTACATTCTCAATAAATGCCAGATAAGTTGATAATGTTAATAACTTGTTTCAATTTATGTGGGAGACTAAAATAAAATTGTATATTTTTGTCATTCGGAAATAGAAACTAAATTTTACAAAGATATGGAACTAAACGAACAGAATTTTCAAGAGACATTGAACAACAATGCGGTGGTTGTTGTTGATTTTTGGGCAACTTGGTGCGGACCATGCAAAATGGTAGGACCTGTTATTGAATCACTTGCAAAGGATTATGAAGGCAAGGCTGTAATAGGTAAGGTTGATATTGAGGAGAATGATGACATTACAACACAATACGGAATCCGTAATGTGCCTACAGTATTGTTCTTTAAGAACGGACAGTTGGTTGATAAGGTTGTTGGTGCAGGTCCACGCAGCATGTATGAAGACAAGCTTAAAGCGTTGCTTTAATATTGTTTGAACCTAATAGTGCAAATGCCTCTGCTCTTGCGGAGGCATTTTTGTCAAATATACCTCTGCAAATTGTGGTGATGGTTTTTGCTCCTGGTTTCTTTATGCCTCTTGCAGTCATGCAACTGTGTTCTCCCTCAACATAAACAGCAACATCTTCACTGCCTGTTGCAAGAGAGATTATTTCTGCAATATCTGATGCAATACGCTCTTGAAGTTGAAGTCTGTGACACACCATTTCCGCTATTCTTGCAATTTTGCTTAAGCCGATGACCTTATCTTTAGGCTTGTAGATAACATTCACGGTCATATTGTACATAAGTGCGATATGGTGCTCGCAAAAACTGAATACAGGAATATCTCTTACTACAACATAGTTTCCGCATCGTGGTACGCACATGTCATCAGCGTCAAATGTCTTTGAATATTTTTCGGCAATCTGACTGTTTGTGTATGCAATGCCCCTGAAAACCTCTTCGCACATACGGGCAACACGTTCAGGAGTTTCAGCAAGTCCTTCTCTTTCAGGGTCTTCACCTAATGCTAAAATAAACTCATGTGTAAGTTGCTTGATTTTTTCTGTATCCATTTTATACACCTCTTTTATTTGGTTCCCAAATGTATTTGTGCATTTGGAGTTGTAGTTTTATATTGCAAAGTTTATCTTTTTTCATTCTGTCCACAACAGTTGCAGGCTCCATTTTATCAAAAACTGTGCTGAAATAAACTTGTGTCAGTGTGTCAAGATTATATTTTCCAACTATTTCAATCGCTCTGTTCAGGTCTGATTCTGACGCTATTACAAATTTATATGCATCAGTTTTCCGCACCGATGCCAAATTTGGAGTGTACATTCTATCCTCCATTCCGCTGTCAGGCAGTTTGTAGTCAACTACAAAATGAATGTTGTTTCCAATCCTAAACTGTTCAATGGGAATGGCTCCGTTAGTCTCAATATGTACCTGATAATCAGCAAGTCGTGACAGTAAACCTATTAGTCCTGGCTGCAACAGCGGTTCGCCGCCTGTAAGGGTTACGTGTGTTATGCCTGTTGATTTTGTATAGTCTGCTATTTCAGCGGCACTCATATTAGTGTAACAGCCATCCTTTGCCTCCCAAGCGTAGGAAGTGTCGCACCATGCACAACGCAGATTGCACCCTGCAAACCTTATAAACACAGATAACGCTCCTGCCGTAGGTCCTTCTCCGTCTATTGATATGAACTTTTCAACTACTTTCATGTTATTGGCAGTAAATGCAGCTGTTGTTAGGGGTTTCAAATAGTTCCACTTCACTGACATTGAGTCCTTTGGACTTTAGCATATTATAAATGTAACGGCTCATCTCCTCACATGTGGGGCGGAAAGGTGTCATAACAATAGAAAAGGAGTTTGGCAGATTCTCTAACGCTTTTTTTGTGTTTCTGCCGTCTTCATTGTCCTCAATAAGAAGTTTGTGGTCAAAAAACGCCTCAACCTCCTTAAGTATCTCCTTAATTTTGCTGAAATCTTCAACCATTCCTCTTGTGTGTCCATCCTTTTGCAGTTCTTCACTGCATAGTGTGGCAACAAGTTTGTATCTGTGTCCGTGAATATTGGCACATTTGCCGTTATACCCACTCAAGTAATGTGCTGAATCAAATTCAATAATGTTTTTAACCTTAAACATAATTAAGCCTGGTTTTGTTTAGTGACAGGATGGTCTAATCGAACTGTCAGTAGTTTCGTCTGCAAAAGTACAAATATTTTTACTAATTTTGTAGCGGATTTATGACATTATTGCAAATGAAGGTTAAATTTCTTATAACAGCAATGTTTCTTGCACTGATTTTGGTATCGTGTAACAATAATACACCAAAACCAAGAGGGTATTTCCGTATTGCTTTGGATGAAAAAACATACGATACCGTAAAGTTGCAGGAGCCGGTTTCATTTGAATATCCGTCAAATGTGGCAAGAATTGTGTATCACAGGGGTGAGGAGGAGTTTTTTGATATTGAATACCAAAAGTATAATGCAAGAATATATTGCTCATATAAAGATATTGACGGAAATTTTTATGCCGTATCTGAGGATTCAAGAAATTTTGTCTATAAGCATGTAATAAAGGCCGATGCCATATCGGAGCAACCGTTTGAGGCACCTGAGCGGAGTATGTACGGTATTTTGTATTTGATAAAGGGAAATACCGCATCGCAAGTGCAGTTTCTGCTGACTGATAGCGTAAAACATTTTTTACGTGGGGCACTCTATTTTAACAACAGACCTAATAAAGATTCCATTGCACCTGTGGCAGACTATATTACAGATGATATTGTAAGGTTAATGGAAACAGCGGAGTGGAAATAATTGTGAAAAAAATCAATATTTTTTTTGTTGGTATGAAAATTTGATGTATCTTTGCAGTCGCTTTGAGAATAAAATCTCAATGGTGTGGTAGTTCAGCTGGTTAGAATGCCGCCCTGTCACGGCGGAGGTCGTGGGTTCGAGCCCCATCCACACCGCAAATAAAATTGATTAAAACAATGAAAAAAGGAATTCACCCAGAAAGTTATCGCCCTGTTGTTTTTAAGGATATGTCAAACGGCGATATGTTTTTGTCTCGTTCAACTGCAGCAAGCAAAGAGACAATTGAATATAAAGGAGAAACTTATCCTCTAATAAAACTTGATATTTCAAGTAGTTCACATCCTTATTATACAGGTAAATCAACTCTTGTTGATACAGCAGGACGTGTTGATAAATTCAATCAGAGATATAAGAGAAACAAATAATTATAAACGTTTTATAATAAAGAAAAGGAGTTCCCGTTTGGAAACTCCTTTTTTTTAGGTTGGTTGAGCACTTAAAATGTACCGTTGGGTATAGCCGCTCCATATTTCAGGTTGCTTAGGGTGTAGGTTGTAAAGTCTCCTGTAGGTTGGTGCAACTCCATATACTCAAGTGCATGGCTTGTTTTATTGTACCACAGTACCACTTTGTTGTAACCTTTTGACACTTTCCCCTTTGCGGTAAGGGTGAATTTGTCATATTTGCCCTCTGATTTGTAATCAATGTTTGATGCTGACATTTCAGCAACCTCTTTAACATCTCCTTTCATGCTGAATATAAGAAGGTTGCGTAATGCTGTAAATTGAGAGCCTGCCTTTAGGTTCTGTTTTATGCTTTTTTTGCCTGAATACATTGAAAGTGTAGTGTCAGTTATTTTGAAGTATTCACCTGCCGGCTCAGAATAAATCATGGACATTTTTTCACCTTCATAGTATAGTTTGCCCTTTTTGGCAACCTCTTTCTTTAGCATTTTAATACTCTTGACCTCATCAAAATCACACACAATGTTCCTATATTTGGCATTGGTTGATTTAATGCCGCTAATTACGGCATCGTTTGCATAACACGATGCCATCATCATAACACCAAGAAACAATAATAATATTTTCTTCATAATCTTAAAAGTTTTAATGGTTATTCGGTGATTCGGTGATTATGGCTACGCCGTTAATTAGATATCGCATAACCGCATCACCATTAAGTATATAGCGCTCCATTTACCGCAATAACCTCTCCATTTACATACGCTGCCTCTGGCGATGCCAAAAATGCCACAACCGCCGCAACCTCTTCAGGAGTTCCGAATCGCCCGGCAGGAATCTGTGCAGAAAGAGCTTTTTCATCAAGTCCTTCAACCATATCAGTCTTGACAAAGCCAGGTGCTACGGCGTTTACTGTAACACGTTTCTTTGCAACTTCCTGTGCCAATGCCTTTGTTGCTGCAATGAGTCCGCCCTTTGCGGCAGAATAGTTTGTCTGTCCGGGCAAACCTTTCTGTCCTGAAAGAGAAGCCATGTTTACAATTCTGCCATATTTTTTTATAAGCATAGGTTGAAGAAGCGGACGGGTTACATTGTAGAATGAACCAAGGTTTGTGTTTAGTACCTTTAGCCAATCCTCATTCTCCATCCATAGCATCAGGTTATCACGGCGGATACCGGCATTGTTTACAAGAACCTCAATGTAGTCATTGGGGTGAGACGCCTGCCAGCCTTCAATTGCCGCTGTTGCCTGTTCTGTGCTGCTTACATCAAATTTAAGAAGTTCTCCCTCAGGGTAACCAGCCTCTTTAATAAGAGAGAGTGTCTCATTTGCCGCGGCATCGTTGCCTGCATAATTTATTACTACTGAATAGCCCATTGAGGCTAATTTTAGAGAAACGGCTCTGCCTATTCCTCTACTTCCTCCTGTTACCAATGCGTACTTCATAATTTTATTATATATTATTTTTTAGTTGACAGTTGACAATTGTCCACTTTTAATGATTTCTCTGCAAGTAAACAGTGCTGTCATACTGACTCCCAAAACCCCGTGCAGGTTTAAATTCTGCCCTGTAAGAAGCATGTTTTTTATAGGAGTGCGTGGTGTAAGGACTGTTGTCATAGGTGACTCAAAATCCTTGCGTATGCCGTACGAACTGCCGTTTATTGTATTTGTGTAAAGTTTATATGTAAGCGGTGTGCTTGTGAAAATGCGGTCAACGGCACCTGTCAAACCAGGTATCATTTGCTCTGCCATTCTTAAGCATTCCTCTGTCTTTTTATTCTTAAACTCAACATAATCCTCACCTCTATGTCCCATGGGTTTGTCTGCCCACCTTTCCACTTCTTCCCACGCCATCGGTGTAATTATGTCTATGTTATCACTATTCACTGTCCACTGTCCACTGTCCACTGTCCACTTTTTGGGGTAGTAGTGTATCAGCATCCTATCCGTCTTCCCCGGTGTATAGTTCCATAGGTCTGCATTCTCATAGATATACAAGTTCTTATTAAGGTATGGAATGGCATCCGGTTTAAGTCTGATGTTTGCTGTAAAAGTGCCTATGGTGTTTTTTAGGTTCTGAATGCGCGAGCGATACACCTTCTTTATATATGGGGTGTCCTCTATAATTGATACTGTGTATGACGGGTGTACATTGCTTATTACCCATTTACATTCAATGGTTTCTTCTCCGTTTACCACGATACCTGAAACCGCTCCTTCTGAATCAATTTTAATGGATGTTACATCGGCGTTTTTAAGAATGGTGCCACCCATAGCCTCTATGTCAGCCGCCAAATGCTCTGCAATAAGACTACCTCCTCCTTCAAGTCTGTAAGCACCTCTTAGAAAAGAATCATTGATTTGGGCAAAAGTGTATAACGGCAGATTTGGAGATAACTCCATTTTCAGGGAAGTTCCGCATAGCACATCACGCAAACGGCTGTCTGTTATGGTATCGGTGAGGAATTTATAGGCACTGACACCAAAAAGTGAAGTGGAGTAGAAATCAGTGTCCTCTTTTGGATTCAGAGAATCAAAAATATGGTCTCCTACACTTTTAAGTGTATCCACGTATTGCTTTATGTTATCTTTTTGGTCAGGAAAACGCTCTGTAAGTGCGGCTGCAAAGTCATTATGACCACCCATAAAAGGATAACTCTCTCCGTCAATTACAACGGTGTCAAATTCATGGTCAAGTTTTTTCCAAGGCAGTTCCATAAGGTTGAAGTAGTGGAACAGACGGTTCAGACTTTCCCCCTCATTCATTGCCCCCACATAGTGAAAACCGGTGTCAAACGTAGCGGTGCCACGCTTAAAAGTCTGAAGGCAACCCCCTAATACGGCATTCTTCTCCACAATGCAGACGTTCATTCCGTTTTTTGACAGAATGTATCCGCACTCA